>JAGCMG010000022.1 GCA_017646555.1 Clostridia bacterium
ATTGAAAACGGTATAGGGTTAAAAGATGCAATTCTTTCAATGAAAGGCGACCTATTAGAGGAAGAATTAGTAGGTAAAGCGATTAGTTGTCTAAATAAAGACTATTTACAATCGACGCTTGATTTATTAGATAAACACGGGGTAACGGCTATAACCGTTTTTTCAAAAGACTATCCCGAAGAATTAAAAAACATATTTTCGCCACCGGCAATACTTTACGCAAAAGGTAATTTAGAGTTATTAAAAACTTCTAACCGATTTGCGATAGTCGGTTCAAGAAAATGTTTACCACAAGATAAAACCGTTGCAGAAAATTACGCAAAAGTATTAACCGAAAACGGTATGTGTATAGTAACAGGCATTGCCGAAGGCGTTGACGAACACGCTATTAAAGGCGCGATTAATAGTGGCAACATTATTTCAGTAACGGCAGGTGGGTTTGATAAAGTTTACCCAAAAAGCAACGACGAACTTTTTTCGTCCGTCGCTAAAAACGGATTATGTTTATCCGAACAACGCCCAACGATAAATCCAACTGCGTATATGTATCCGTTAAGGAATAGAATAATAGCAGGGCTTTCGTTAGGGGTGCTTGTCGTATCGGCAGGAATAAAAAGTGGTACGTTCCATACCGTAAATTACGCGCTTGACGCAGGCAAAGATATATTTGCTATTCCACATGCAATCGGCGTTCAAAGTGGTGAGGGTACTAACAAAATGATAAAATCCGGCGCGTTCTTAACGGACGAACCGAACGATATACTTTCTTATTACGGGTTAGAAGTCAAAGAAGAACCGTCAAAGGTTGAAGAACTTTCGATTATAGAACAACCCGTATACGATAAAATTAAAGAAACGGGCAGTATATATATTGAAAAACTTGCAGAACTATTAAATAAACGCAGTTTTGAGTTATTGCCAATTCTTTCAATGTTGGAAATAAAAGGTCTTATAATAAAGTCGGCTGATAATTTTTATACCTGTGTTTAAGCCGACGGAGGTAGTATGAATTTAATTATAGTAGAATCGCCACACAAAGCAAAAACTATTGAACATTTCTTAAAGGGCGATTATAAGGTTGACGCATCAAAAGGGCATATTCGCGATTTGCCGGTCAGCCGTTTAGGGATTAACGTTAAAAAGGATTTCGAGCCGGAATACCTTATAAATCCCGATAAACAAAACGATATAAAAAGACTTAAAGATGCCGTTGCAAAGGCAGATACCGTCTATCTTGCAACCGACCCGGACCGTGAAGGTGAGGCGATTTCTTGGCATTTAAGTGAAGTTTTAGGTTTAGACGATACTAAGCCGATTAGAATAGAATTTCACGAAGTTTCGGAAAAAGCCGTTAAAAACGCGCTTGCAAATCCAAGACTTATCGATAAAAATTTAGTAGACGCCCAGCAGGCAAGGCGCGTACTTGATAGAATAGTTGGTTATAGTATTTCGCCGGCAGCGTCGGTTAGACTTTCTGAAACGCTATCAGCAGGTAGAGTGCAATCGGTTGCGCTTAAAATGGTAGTGGATAGAGAACGCGAAATACAAGATTTTAAGCCACAAGAATACTGGCTTGTTAGGGCGCATTTAGCGACTAATAAGGGTGGTAAGTTAAAAGTATTATTACAAGAAAAAGACGGCAAAAAATACCGTCCTGCAACGGCTGAAGAAACGGAAGAAGTATTAAATGCCGTTCAAAATGCACCGTTTATCGTTAAAAACGTTAAAAAGAGCGTGGTTAAGGCACACGCGCCTGCACCGTTTACAACGAGTACAATGCAACAAGACGGCGTACAAAGATTAGGGCTTACTTCCCCACAAATAATGTCGGTTGCGCAAAAACTTTACGAAGGTGTATCAACGCCTAACGGTCAACGCGCGCTCATAACGTATATGAGAACGGACTCTGTTAGAGTTTCGCCGGACGCGCAAAAATCAGCAAGGGAATTTATAGCAAAAACTTACGGCGAAGATTTTGTTCCTGCAAAACCTAATTTTTATAAAACCAAAGGCGAAGCGCAAGACGCGCACGAAGCAATTCGTCCTATTGACGTTAGAGTTACGCCTGAAAGTATGCAAAACGTACTTGATAAAAACCAATACCGTTTATATAAATTAATTTACGATAGATTTATAGCGTCGCAAATGAGTGAGGCGAAATATAATAGCGTCGTAATTGATATTTCATCTTCTGATTATATATTTAGAACAAGTGGTAGAACGGAAGTTTTTGCAGGTTACACGGCAGTTTATAAGGAAAGCGCAAAACCGACAAACGACGACGAAGACGGCGAAAACGGGCTTTTACCGGCTGTTGAAAACGGCGAAGTGTTAGACCTTAAAAAACTTGAAAAAGAACAAAAATTCACTAAGCCACCTGTTAGATATACCGAAGCAACGCTCATTAAAGCGATGGAAGTTGAGGGTATAGGTAGACCGTCTACTTACGCAACCATTATGGGTAAACTTTCCGATAAAAAGCGCGCGTATGTAAGTAAGGAAAAGAATTATTTAATACCTACCGATATAAGTTACCCACTTATCGACTTTTTGGTAAAATACTTCCCTGATGTAATGGACTTAAAGTTCACGCGTAGAATGGAAACAGCGCTTGACGATATAGGCGAAGGTGGTAGAGATTGGCATAAACTTATAGCCGATTTTTATAAACCGTTTGAAAAACAAGTTAAAAACTCTAAAATCACCGATATAATTTGTAATAAATGTGGCGCGCCTATGGAAATTAGAAGTGGTAAGTTCGGCAAATTCGGCAACTACTACGCTTGTACTAATTACCCTGACTGCCATAATATAGTTCCTGTCAACGAAAAGGTAGTTATTCCTACCGAATACATTTGTGAAAAATGCGGTGGCGTTATGGTGGAAAGGGAAGGCAAGTTCGGTAAATTCTTGGCTTGTTCAAACTATCCAAAATGTAAAAATACCAAGCCGTTGTCAACTGACGGCGAAGTTAAAAAGCCTGAAAATGAAGGCGTTTGCCCAGAATGTGGTAAACCTACTCGTAAAATGACTTCAAAAACGGGCAAAACTTTCTACGGATGTACGGGTTATCCAGACTGTAAGTTTATGAGTTGGGAAAAACCTGTTGGCGATAAATGTAACGAATGTAGTGGCGTTATCGTCGAAGTTGACGGCAAAAAACAATGCTCAAATAAGCGTTGTAAAACCAATAATTAAAATGGAAAAAGTAAGAATAATCGGTGGTGGCTTAGCAGGGGTTGAATGCGCTTTGTATTTAGCAAACCACGGTGTAAAAGTCGCTTTATACGATATAAAACCAAATAAATTCACACCAGCGCATAAAAGTGCGAATTACGCTGAATTAGTATGTTCTAATTCGCTTAAAAGCAACGATATTTACGGCAACGCTTGTGGCTTGTTAAAAGAAGAAATGCGCCTTTTAGGCTCAACTTTAATAAAAGTAGCCGATAGTGTAAAAGTGCCTGCTGGTAACGCGCTTGCAGTCGATAGGGAAAAGTTTTCGTCGATTTTAACCAATCTTATCAACGAAAACGAAAATATAACGACGATAAATAAAGAAGTAAAATCTATTGAAGAAGTCAGTTTTGACGGTTTTACCGTTATTGCAACGGGACCACTCACGACTGACGAATTATCGAAATCAATAGAAAACTTAGCCGACGGCAATTTGTCTTTTTACGACGCAGCCGCGCCTATAATTTCGGCTGATTCAATCGATATGGAAAGCGCTTTTATTGCTGATAGATGGGATAAAGGCAACGGCGACCATATAAATTGCCCAATGAATAAAGATGAGTACGAAATCTTTTTAACGGCGTTACTTTCGGCTGAAAAAGCCCAGCTTCACGGCTTTGAAAACACGGCAGTATTTGAAGGCTGTATGCCTGTTGAAGTAATGGCGTCAAGGGGCAAAGATACGCTTAGATTTGGTCCACTTAAACCTGCAGGGTTAACCGACCCAAAAACGGGGAGATGGCCTTATGCGTGCTTGCAACTACGAAAAGAAGATAAAGACGGCTCAATGTACAATTTAGTGGGCTTTCAAACCAACTTGTTATTTAATGAACAAAAGCGCGTGTTTGGCTTAATCCCAGCACTTAAAAACGCCGAATATTTACGCTACGGCGTTATGCATAGAAACACTTTCATCAACGCACCTAAAATCTTAAACGCTGATTTTTCGCTTAAAAGTAACGAAAAAATATTTTTCGCTGGTCAAATCACAGGGGTTGAAGGGTACGTCGAATCGGCAGGCTCAGGTTTATTAGTAGCAATAAATATCGTTAAAAAATTAAAGGGTGAAGAAAGTTTAACGCTTAATAACGAAACGGTTTTAGGCGCGCTTTCTAATTATATATCAACTTTTAATATTGACTTTCAACCTATGAACGCAAATTTTGGTATATTAAAAGATATACCTATGCAAAAAAAAGATAAGGCGTTAAAAAAGCGTTTACAAGCAGAAAGAAGTTTAGAAAACATAAAAAACATAGTAGATAAATTATAATAAAAAATCAAATTGTGGTACAGTTTCGTGATACCGTTGCGCGTAAAAACGCGCCAAAAGGAGAATTTATGGACGAATTTAAAGGTACGACCATATGTGCCGTTAAAAGAAACGGCAAAGTCGCAATAGCAGGCGACGGACAAGTTACTTTGTCAAATTCGATAATATTTAAGAGTAACGCTAAAAAAGTTAGACGCATTTACGGTGGTAAAGTAGTGTTTGGCTTTGCAGGTAGCGTTGCTGACGCTTTCGCGCTTTCTGAAAAGTTTGAAGCAATGCTTTCAAAGTACTCTGGCAACTTAATGAGAAGCGCCGTAGAACTTGCTGAACTTTGGAGAGAAGATAAAATCCGTAAACTTGAGGCTATGATGATAGTTGCTAATAGCGAAACGGTTTTAGTCGTTTCAGGCTCAGGTGAAGTTATTGAACCCGACGACGGCGTATGCGCTATCGGTAGTGGTGGTAATTACGCGCTTGCAGCAGCAAGGGCGCTCGTTCAAGAAACCAATTACACGGCTAAAGAAGTTGCTTTTAAAGCGCTTAAAATAGCAAGTGAAATTTGCGTATTTACTAATGATAATATCATTTGTGAAGAATTATAAGGGGGCATTATGGATTTAACACCAAAACAAATAGTTGCTGAACTTGATAAGTATATTATAGGTCAATCGGACGCTAAAAAGGCAGTAGCCGTAGCCCTTCGTAATCGTTATAGAAGAAGTATGCTCACTAAAGAGCAAATGGAAGAAATTACGCCTAAAAATATAATAATGAAAGGTCCAACGGGCGTTGGTAAAACTGAAATTGCAAGAAGACTTGCAAAACTTGTAAAAGCGCCGTTTATTAAAGTTGAGGCAACTAAGTACACCGAAGTTGGTTACGTCGGTCGTGACGTTGAATCAATGATAAGGGATTTAACCGAATGTGCAGTAAGACTTGTCAAAGAAGAAAAGGTTTTAGCAGTAAACGAACGCGCTAAAAAAATCGTTGACGAAAAAATCATCAACGCATTAATAAATTTAAGAAAAGCCGATAAAGGCGAAACGCCTGAAGAAATTTTCCGTCAAAACATAATCGACGGCTATAAAAAAGGTTATTACGATAACGAAATGATAGAAATCGAAGTAACTGACGTTCCAAAGCCTATGGAATTAACGCCAGGTGGCCCTGAAATATCGGTTGGCAATATTTTTGGCGATATGTTCGGCAAAAAGAAGAAAAAGAAAAGAGTTTCGGTTAAAGACGCAAGCAAAATGATGATTGCTGAAGAAGCCGAAAAGATGATTGATAACGATTCCGTTAATGCCGAGGCAGTTCGCCGCGCAGAAAACGACGGTATTATCTTTATCGACGAAATAGATAAAATTGCAGGCAAAACTGAAAGAAACGGCGCTGACGTTTCGCGTGAGGGTGTTCAACGCGATATTTTACCGATTGTTGAAGGTAGCACGGTAATGACCAAATACGGCGCTGTAAAAACCGATTATATATTGTTTATCGCAGCAGGTGCTTTCCATATATCGAAAGTTTCCGATTTAATTCCTGAACTTCAAGGAAGATTTCCGGTTTTAGTTGAACTTAACAGTTTAACAAAAGACGATTTCGTAAGAATACTCACCACGCCACAAAACGCAGTAACGCTTCAATACAAAACGCTTTTATCGGTTGATAAAGTTGATATTGAATTTACTTCTGATGCTATTGAAGAAATTGCTTTAATTGCTGAAGAGGCTAACTTAACGAGTGAAGATATCGGCGCAAGAAGATTACACACGGTTATGGAAAATCTTTTAGAAGACGTATCTTTCTCTGCCGGCGAAAACACCGAAACCGTAAAAGTAGTAATTGATAAAGAATTTGTAATCAATAAACTTGGCGTACCTAATAAAGATAAAGATTTGAAAAAGTACATTTTATAAAGGAAAAAATTATGATAAATATTCCAAAAGGAACAAAAGACTGCTTGCCACAAGACAGCGCAAAATGGCAGTATATTGAAAAAATCGCGCGTGACGTAGCGTCGAATTTTGGTATTAAAGAGATAAGAACGCCTACTTTTGAACATACGGAAGTGTTCTTGCGTGGTATCGGCGATACTACTGACGTAGTCAATAAAGAAATGTATACTTTTTTAGATAAAGGCAATAGAAGTATAACCTTAAAGCCAGAAGGTACGGCAGGCGTTGCAAGGGCTTTCGTTGAAAAAGGTTTAGTAAGTAGCGTAATGCCACTTAAACTTTTCTATATCACACCTTGCTTTAGATACGAAAGACCACAAGCAGGTAGACTTCGTGAATTCCACCAATTCGGTATCGAAATTTTCGGTGCTGAAAAGGCAAGCATTGATGCCGAAGTTATATTGACGGCGCGCGCTTTCTTTGAAAAGTTAGGCGTTACGGGCTTAAAACTTTACATAAACAGCATAGGTTGTAAAAAATGCCGTGCTGAATTTAATACTGCGCTCAAAAACTTCTTAAAAGAAGAACTTGACAATATGTGCCCGACCTGTCAAGAAAGATACGAAAGAAATCCACTTCGTATTCTTGACTGTAAAGAAGAAAAATGTAAGGAAATTTGCGCAAAAGCACCTAAAATTATCGACTATCTTTGTGAAGACTGTCAAAACCACTTTAACGACTTAAAAGAATACCTTGCGTTAGTAGGTGTTGAATACGGTGTAAATCCTAATATCGTTCGTGGTCTTGACTATTACACTAAAACGGTATTTGAATTCGTTTCCGAAAATATCGGCGCGCAAGGCACAGTTTGTGGTGGTGGTAGATACGACGGTCTTATCGAAGAATTCGGTGGGGCAAAAGTTGCTGGTGTAGGCTTTGGCTTAGGGCTTGAAAGACTTATTCTTTTAATGGAAAGTTTAGGGCTTGACTTTAATGAAAAAACCACCGATATTTATTTTGCAACCATAGGGGAAGACGCGTATAAAAAAGCCTTTGTTTTAGCAGACGATTTAAGAAGAAAAGGCATTTCTTGCGAAATTGACCATATGGGTAAAAGCGTTAAAGCGCAATTTAAGTACGCTGATAAAATCGGCGCTAAAAAAGTTGCAGTTATCGGCGACGACGAACTTGCCAACGGTGTAATAAATTTAAAAACAATGAGTGACGGTACTTCGCGTTTGGTTAAATTTGAAGATATCGCAAGCGAAATTGAATAAAAAAATTCAAAACGGAAAAAATATATTATGTTAGAAAACGGTAAAGTAATTGCCGTCAGTGATGAAACGGTGACCGTTCGCGTGTCGCGTAGAGAAGAGTGTTCAAAATGTGGTATGTGCGGTATGAAGAAAAATTCTTCTAATATTGATTTTATAGCAAAAAAAGAAGAGTTTCGCCAGTTAGAAAACGGCGATATCGTACAAATAGAAATAGTTAAAGACTTTAAGTTTACGGGCTATTTATTAGTGTTTTTAGTGCCGTTAATTTTAATAGGGTTAGGGCTTATAATCGGCTATATATTAAAATCGGAATTATATTCGATACTTCTTTCAATACTATTAGTCGTAGTGTGGCTACCTATCTTAAAGTTAATTGACAAAAAAATGTCGCTAATTTCGGGCGCAACCTGTACGGTAAAAAGCGTAATTACCACTGCTATACAAGGAGATGAAGATGATGGAAATAGTAACTGATATTACAAGCAAGGACGAGTTTGACGATATCGTTAATAGCGAAACTCGACCAATTTTAGTAGATTTATGGGCAACTTGGTGTGGACCTTGCAAAATGCAAGCGCCAATTTTACACGCTTTTGCCGAAGAAATGAAAGATAAAGTAAGGGTGTTAAAAATCAACGTAGACGAATGCGAAGAACTTGCTGCGCTTTTAGGTGTTTCGGCAATTCCAACGCTTTTAGTTATTAAAGACGGTGATTTAAAAGAAAAAAAGGTCGGTTTATCAACTGATAAAGACCTTGCAAATATGCTCATTAAACATTTATAAGATAAAACAAACATTTACAAGATAAAACCTTAAAGGACGGAGATATATTATGAAGTCGTATTCTTCCGCGCTCACGCTTTTAGAGACGGAAATCGCAATCAAATTTATAAAGGACTTGTTTGAAAAAGAACTTGCAAAAGCATTAAAATTAACGCGAGTATCAGCGCCACTTTTCGTTCATCCGGAAACGGGCTTAAACGATAACTTAAACGGCTACGAAAGAACGGTTAGATTTGACGTTAAAGCGCTTGGACAAGAAGTTGAAATCGTACAATCTCTTGCAAAATGGAAGAGAATGGCACTTAAAAAGTACGGTTTTGATTTACATACGGGCTTATATACCGATATGAACGCTATTCGTCGCGACGAAGATTTGGACGCAATCCACTCAATTTACGTTGACCAATGGGACTGGGAAAAAATCATTGAAAAAAGCGATAGAAAAATATCATACTTAAAAAAGACGGTAAAAGCCATTTATAAAGTGTTCAAAAAAACTGCCGACGCAGTAAATAAAAAATACCCGGCGCTTAAAAACGATTTACCTAATGAAATAACTTTCGTAACGGCGCTTGAGGCTGAAAAAGAATACCCGAATTTATCGAGAAAAGAACGCGAAACAGCGCTTGTTAAAAAACACGGCGCAGTATTTTTAATGGGTATCGGCTGGAACTTAAAAGACGGCACCCCGCACGACGGCAGAGCGGCTGACTACGACGACTGGAAATTAAACGGCGATATTTTACTTTATAACGAAGTAACCGATTCTGCGTTTGAAGTTTCTTCAATGGGAATAAGAGTTGACGCAGTATCGTTAGTTAAGCAAATCAAGAAGAAAAAAGAAGAAGAAAAACTTTCAAATCCGTACTGTCAATCGGTGTTAAATAGCGAACTTCCTTTAACAATCGGTGGTGGTATCGGTCAATCAAGACTTTGTATGTTCTTCTTAAAAAAGGCTCATATCGGCGAAGTTCAAGCGTCGGTTTGGGATGAAAAACAAATAACTGAACTTGCAGAGAAAGGTATAAATCTCTTATAACGTACCCCGTTATTTTGTGAAAAAGGTCAAAATTATGAAGTTTTTAATAGTATCAGATATACACGGCTCAGCGTATTATGCAAAAAAAGCCGTAGAACTTAAAAATAAAGAAAACGCCGATAAACTAATAATTTTAGGCGACGTGTTTAATCACGGTCCAAGAAATCCGTTCCCAAAAGACTACGCACCACTTATCGTTGCCGACGTGTTAAATTCAGTAAAGTCGGATTTAATCGTTATAAAAGGGAATTGTGATAGCGAAGTTGATACGCTTATTTCTGAATTTGATTTTATTCCACACTTGCTTTTGGTCAGTGGGGGCAAAACTGTATTTTTAACGCACGGGCACGTGTATAATAAAGATTGTTTACCAAAGCAAGCGTTCGACGCGTTAATTTATGGTCATTTCCACACGGGTTTTATCGAAAAGAGTTTGATAAGCACCGTTGCAAACGCAGGCTCATTGTCTTTGCCAAAGGGCGGTACGCCGTCAAGTTATTTAACGCTTGAAGATAAAACGCTAATCTTAAAAGACGAAGACGGTAAAGAATTAGGCCGTACGGAAATTTAATCAAAAAGTTTAATTTTTAATTAAGCCCTTGCAAAAAGGGCTTTTTTATTTTCAAAAGTAAACCTAAACAAATCAAAATTATTCAAACGATTGACAAATTAAAACGAAGAAGTTAAAATAAAACTATGGCAAACAAACAAGAAATTTTAACTGAAGAAAACAAAGTTTTAGAATTTTCAATTATCAAAAAGCCCCAACCGTTGTTAAAATCGATAGTTTCGCTTTTTTATGAAATCTATTTAGTCAAGGGCAAAAGTGCAGAGTTCACCGTTGACGGCGAAAGATTGACTGCGAAGGAAGGGTGTATCGTGGCTATTCCACCGTTAACGCCGTATTCGTGTAGTTTTCAAGCGTCGGACAAGGTTGTGCAAATAAAAATCGGCGAAAAGTACGCATCTCGTTTTTTTGAGCATTCGACGGGGAAAGTTTTGCCTTTTTTATTAGACGACGCGCCTTTTAACACAACCCTATTAAATAATATGTTTTCGCTATTTTTTGACGAAGACTTTACCGAACACGAAAGGTTGGCTTTTTCGGAAACGTTTTTTTCAAAAACGGCAAAACATTACGGTGTAAAAAACAAGGAAAATAAAGGCGATTCACAAACGGCTGAAATCGTTAGATATATCTACGAAAATTATGAAAAAGACATCACTTTAGAAACGCTAGCAAAAGAGTTTTGCGTATCAAAAATGGTGCTTTCAAGAAAGTTAAGCAAAACGCTTGGTGCAGATTTAAGAAAGTTCGTTGGGGACGTCAGGGTAAGGGCATACGTTAAAATGCGCGCTGACAAAAAATATTCTAAAACTACTTCAATTGAACTTGCTTATAAGTGTGGATTTAAAAGTTACGGCACTTTTTATCGCGCTTACAAACGCTATGGCGAATAAAAAATAAATTGTTCAATTTGCACAAATAAAATTTTCAAAAAATTCAAAAATAAGCATAAAAACCACTGTTTTAGAGCAAAAAACGGTGGTTTTTTCGTTTTTATTAGGGGTGTTGGCTTTAAAAAATTCCCACGCTGATTTTTCAAACGCTATTTTGTTTGCTAAAAATACAGTATTATATTTATATAATAACTTTTTTCGACGGATAGCGACAAAGATACCGTCAAAATATGAAAATTTTTTTCATTTTTCATTAAAATTAACACACAGAATTAAAATTTTTAAGCAAATAGTATATTTTTGCAATCAAACAGTATATTTTTGGTATAGATTTATTTGAAAAATTATTTTATAATGTTTGTACTATCAAAAATGGGGTGTATTGCGCATTTTAATAGTTGGACGGTGGTCCTTACTATGTAAGGGGCAAACGCAAACCGTTTTAGATAGCAAAGTCTGAATTGAAAAAAATCTAAAATAGGAGGTTTTTTATGAAAAATAAGAAGATTTTTTCAATCTTAACGTTCATTCTCGCGTTAATTATGAGCTTCTCAATGTTCGCATGCCAAATGCCTGGCGCAGGTGGCGGTGGCAACAACAATGACAACACAGGCGACAGTGGTGACGAAGATGATCCATGGGGCGACCTTGGTGACGAAGATGACGGTCGTGGTGAAGAAATGCTTGCATTCCGTTACAACACTGGTACGTCAGCAACTTACCAAGCAGCAATGCAAAACGTAGTTAACCTTTGGAACACTCAATACGCAACTGCAAATGGATTTAAGGTAGCTGGTGCTGCATCAAGTTCAAGCAACTACGGTACTGCGCTTACCGCTGCAACCGTTCCTGACGTTGTAGAAATTGCCGATACTGACTCACAAGCAGTTCTTTCATCAAAACTCAACAATGGTCAAAGTGTTCTTTTACCACTTGATACCACTGAAAACAACGGTGTAGACCTTACCAACGTAGGTGGTACTGACCTTACTGCAAAGTACGACAAAATCAGTTTAGAAAGATTTAGTTCTGGTACTAAAAACGTTAACGGCGTAATTAAGTATTCTCCACTTGCTGAAAACGCTAACTTATACGGTATCACTTCTTATATCAATGCATCAGTGCTCATTTACAACGAAGATTTATTCGAAGCAATGGGTATTCAAATCATTTCAATGGATGAAGATGAAGCAATCGCTGCTGGTTACGGTCCTTTCGGCTATCACGTATATGATACCAACCTTAATGGTAAAATCACTGTTGATTCTAGCAAATATGTTGAAATCAACCAAATCGCTGCTGTAAACAACAAAGTATCTACTGCAGAAGTTGAAGGTTATAGAGTATTCAACAACAAGATTCCTATGTCTTGGGAAGAATACATTGCACTTGCATCTGTATTCACCAAAGTATACAACGACAAACAACAACACGCTAATATGAAACACGGTATTACCGCAGAATACTGGTTCAACCTCGGTTGGTCAGTTGGTGGTGACGCTATGTACAGCAAAAACGATACGCTTTACTTCGGTCTTGACGATAATAACCCAAGTTACGTAGTTACCAATAACGTTACTATCGATGGTAAAAACTGGGTTAAAGGTGAAATTCTTGATTACGCTGCAAGAGCAGCTGTAGCAGCAAATAAAAATGCATATATCTCTAATCTTCACGAAATTTCTAACATCGTTGACGCTGTTTCGTTCTTCGTAGCAATGTCTAATAACAAAGACGTAAAAGTAGGTTATTCTGATGCTGAAGCAGCTGCTGCACAAGCAAAAGGTTTAGAACAAATGGCTGGTTACGGCGTAGGTTACGCTACTGGTAACGGTAACTCACAATCTTACGAAGCAAACTTCACTACTCAATGTTCTGCAATGTGTATCCGTGGTTACGCAGCTATGAGAGACCACTTAAAGTCATACGATTTCTGGAATATTGCACCACTTCCACAATATAAGCAATACACCGCTAATGCTGATGGTTCTGGTGATGAAGTTAAGACCAACGTTACTACTACTGCTAAAGCAGTTAAGAAAGTTAACGGCGTAGAAATTAAGGGTTACCTCTCTACTTGGTCTTCTGACTTTGCTTTCGCTATTCCACGTAACGCTAAGCATACCGAATGGGCTAAGACGTTCTTAAAATGGTTACTTACCGATAACGTACAAAATATGCTTATTGACGGTTCAGGTATTACTCCTATCGTTTCTTTAAGAAACAACGCTACGTATTTACAAAAATTCCAAGAATCTTACGATATGGCAGATTTCAATATTGACGCACTCGTTAATGCATCTTACTATGGTACTGCAGCAGACTGGTGCTACACCTCTGCTGGTAACGCTTGGGTTAACATTTGGTCTAACCCATTCAACAACGCATTAAGAATTGGTAAGTTGTCAATCTACAACTTCTACTATGGTACTACTGCTAATACTGCAGTATACGAAGGCGATACCCGTGCAAATAAGACTTGGTCACAAATGGTTAACGAATACCTTGTAGACCAAACCGTTGCAGTTCCTGTAATGGAATACGAAATTATTTCGCACAAAACTTTCCAAAACTTACCTAACGCATAATTAGGTAATCGCGATTAAATCGCACAAATTTTAACTAATACGTTACACCCCGCTGTATTTAAATATTGTATAGCGGGGGAGTAACTGTATTTACACTATTTACACAGGTGGTTCACCAATGCAAGATTCATTTGTATTAAAAGACGGTACGGTTATTCCAAGACGTAAACGTGGTTTCGGATGGCAAGGTTTTATCTTTTGTATTATTCCGTTTATAAGTTTCTTTGCGTTCAGTCTTTTTCCTATCGGTTATTCGTTAGTCGTATCGTTCACGGATATGGGTTTATACAACTCTATTGAACCGTGGAATTTTATGGGCTTAAGAAATTATGCTGAAGTTTTCCGTGATATGTTCTTCTGGCATACTATTGGCTTAGGCTTTTACTGCACGTTGGGACAATTTTTGTCTTTATCGGTCGCTCTTGCGATGTCAACGTTGTTAAGTACTAAAGTAAAGGGTTGGAATTTATTTTCTGCGCTCTACTTTATTCCTTATATCTGCTCAAGCGTAGCAGTATCTATGATTTGGAAAAGAATGTTTGATACCGATTACGGTATCATCAATGAAATGATTTCCTTATTCGGGTACACAGGCTCACCAATTGCTTGGTCGGGTCAAAAATCCACGTACATGCTTATATTTATTATAATCCAAGCGTGGAGTGCACCAGGGTACGGTATAATCATGTATAATGCGGCGTATACTTCGATTGACGGCACTTTATATGAGGCTGCTAAAATCGACGGCGCGTCAAGGGGCAGGCAATTCCTTTCGATTACCTTACCACAACTTTCACCTACAACGTATTTCTTATTAATGCTTGGTATCATTAGTGGTCTCCAACAATTCGAAATGTTCTCAATCTTTACTGGTGAAGAAGGTGGTTGGACAGGTATTACGACGGATGGTCCTGAATCTATGGGTTTTGTTCCGTTAATTTATATTAACATCACGGTTAAAGGTGGCAACACTGTTGGCGGTATGGGTTATGCTGCTGCAATGAGTTGGTTCTTGTTCTTTATCGTGTTTGGCGTGGCAAGACTTAATGAGAAATTCTCAAAGGTATGGGTGGCGAACGAAAATGAGTAAAAATAATCAAATCAAACAAAACCCATTAGTTAACATTGGTTTATATTCAGCATTAATATTCTTCTTACTCTTTACGATGTTACCGTTCTACGTGGTTATTGCAACTGCAATCACTGCTGCGTCTGAAACGGGTATAGCAGCAGGGTTTATCGCCTTACCATCGGAAATAGATTTAAGAGGTTTTACTGAAATATTTACTTTCCAAAACAACCTTTTAGAAGAATTTATGATTTTTGAAAACGTGTCGAAACTTCTTTCAGGTTTCTATAATATGTTTTGGCAAGTTGTTCCTAAGTCTATAATTTCGCTTTTTATATCAGGTTTAGCAGGTTATTCGTACTGTAAACTTAAGTTCAAACTTAAAAAACCTATGTTTGACTTCATGCTTGCAACTATGATGATTCCTATGGGTACGATGACTTTCGTATCGTTCTCATTCTTCGTTAAACTTGGTTGGTATAAAACTGTTTTACCACTTATTATTCCTAGTCTTTTCGGTGGTTCAGGTACAATCTTCTTCTTAAGACAATTCTTTGAAGGCGTTCCTACCGAAATTTTGGAAGCAGCACGTGTTGACGGTTTAGGCGAAATAGGTATTTATTTTAAAATAGCAATGCCATTAGCAATGCCTGCGTTTATCTCTCAATTTATACTTGGTTTTATCGGTGGTTATAACTCATATACCGGCCCGATGCTTTATCTTGAAGGTATGGACGCTTTGTATCCATTACAGTTAGTTCTTACAAAGAGTTTGGTTGCTTCGTATAGTACGAAAACTAATCCGCAGTTCCAAGCGTCTTACGTTGCTATTGCATTACTCCCGATATTGATAATTTACCTTTTCGGTCAAAAATTCTTTATCAGTGGTATTACAAGTGGTGCAGTAAAAGGCTAAAATTATATTCATCTCCACCCCAATGAGTTGTTTTTTACAACTCATTGGGGCGGAGTATGCTTTTTTATATAAACGTTTATTTTGCGTAATTTTAACAAAATTTGGCTAAAAATAACGAAAAATAACCGTTTATCATTTAGGTAAAACTGTTGGTTTTACTTTTGCAAAGTAAATTTTATTTTTTTTACGCGCGCGTATACGCGTATACGTGTGAGAGTAATATGCTATTGCCAATATTGATTACGAAGGCAATTATATAGGCAAGTTGCTTTTCTACAAAAATCAATTAGGCAACCATCAATTTTGCTTAGTTAAAAATGAAAAAACGATGTTAAATATCGGATTAAAATGTACGATTATACTACGTTTATGTATTTTTATACAATGAATTTTTTCGATAAAAATGTACGATTATACTACGTTTGTGTATTTTTATACAATGAATTTTTCCGATAAAAAGGTTAAAAAAATTCGTTTTTTGGGATAAATTTAATGCGTGAAAAGCATTTTATTTTTCACTAAATTTGACGGTTTTATAAATTATAGGAGGCTTATATGAAAAAAATAATTACACTTATTTTAGCATTACTTATGGCTTTATCAGTGGTTATTTCAGGCTGTACAATTACTGGTGGTAACGGCGCCAATAATAACGGTGGAAATAACAGTGGCGGTAGTAATAATGGTCCTTCTGATGACGGCTCGGGTGACGTCGGTGATGAAGAAGACTATTCTTACTTGTTCTCAACTGCTAAAGATAGTAAGGGTAGATACGTTCATGAAGCAGGCCGTACGTATAGTGACCAAATCGGTAACTACGACCCTGATATCATGACCGAATCTCAATACGAAGCGATTTATAACAAAGACGTTTTCTATAGAAACGATATCGTTGTAGATTGTGCTGACCCTGAAGTAATGTATATTTCCGACCCAGAAAGTCCGTATTACGACTATTACATTATGTACGGTACTACTGGTACTGGCGTTTACAACTGCTTTAGTAGTAAAGACTTAGTTAGTTGGCGTGGGGTAGGTGGTGCATACACTTGGCCTGACGGTGGCTGGCAAGAATCAAAATGCTGGGCACCTGGCGCTATTTGGGATGAATTCGCTGACCGTGAAGATTACGGTCTTAATCCAGACGACCCAGGTACAGGCGTTTATTTCTTATTCTGCTCGGCATCAACCGACCCACTATATACTATTCAAGAAAACTCGGGTAACTGTTATCTTGACTGTGTAGTATCGACTTCGCCAGCAGGTCCATTCGTTCCAGCGTTAAAGGCTGAAGTTGGCGCAGTTATTGACGGCGTTGACTATTCAAAGGCTGAAAACTTTGCTAAATATACCGTTTACAATGGCTATACCATTAGTGGTGAAACTGTTCAACTTAACGGTGGTAAAATTGTTCACGTATCAAGATACGGCGACGTGCGTGACGTTAACGATACGTGGTTTAACTTTGCAGCTGCTCGCGCATCTTTTGCTTGGCAATTTAAAAATAAGGCTATAGCAGGTCAAAAAGACGCACGCGGTGTAGAAGTTCCTTATACCGCAGGTCTTCTTCCTTATGATTATAGTGGCCCTAACGATTGTATCGACCCAACGCCGTTCCTTGACTATAACGATATGGTAACGAAATCTAAAGTTGTTAACGGTGAAACGATAACGTGGCAAGAACCAAGAAAGTATTTATTCTACAGTTCTGGCTCAAGAGAAAATAAGAATATCGCGCCTGACGGTCAACCGTATATGAACGGTACTGAAATTAACGGGTTTAGATTTGTTAATAACGATTGGGCAACCCCTGATTATACTACGATTGCGAGAGTTACGCGTACTTTAGCAAATATGATTTCAAACGAAGCAGCAGCGTATTATAATCAACAAGCAGCGGCTTACGTTCCATCTAATTATCCCGCAAATCAACCTAAAGAAGCGCCTGTTTCTTTCGGTCCTTCACAAGTAGAATATCGTATTAAAGCAAACAACGATATTAACGAAGGCGCGCAAGCGTTCTACAATGAAGAAAACGGTATGTATTATCTTACCATTTCTGCTGGTTCTTACACTAATACGACTTATCACTTACTTCAATTAGTTGCTTATAGCCCAATGGGTCCATACAGAAAACTTGACGTAGGTGAAGGTGGTTTATTATTAGGTACTGACGCTGGCCGTGTAACTGACGTTATTACCGGTCCTGGTCACCATACCTTTATGCAAGTTTACGACCATCCGACTGAAAACGATGGCGACCCAACTAACGATAGACCAAGACAATACGCTTGCGTATATCATAGACACATTAACTTGCGTTATTCACCATAT
Organism: Clostridia bacterium; assembly: GCA_017646555.1. GTDB lineage: Bacteria > Bacillota > Clostridia > Christensenellales > Borkfalkiaceae > UBA11475. The sequence continues at coordinate 17,877 of JAGCMG010000022.1, forward strand.
GCGCGTGGACCTGTAATGGATGAAGTTAAGTGGGTAAGAAATAACAGTGGTATGATGGTAATGCACGCTAACGGTCCTACGACTTTCTTACAACCACGTATGTATGCAACTGGTGATACGCCTTACTATAACATTGCAACAGACGATGGTGTAGTAATTAAAGTTGAAAATCCTACAGGTGGCGTTGCACAAGGTAACGATATCAAGTATTTAACCGACGGTATTATTCCTATTCATATGGATACTGGTACAGCAATACTTCCTGCACTTGAAAGTTACGTATACGAATATTCTTCTACGGAATCTACTGGTATAGCGGTTACCATTACTTTCCCAACTTATAGAAAAGTTACAGCGCTTATGGTTTATAACAGTAAAAACTACGAAAACGCTTGGGGTCAAGTCCGTAATATTGAATTTGACGTAAGACGTGGCAACTGGACGGCAACTACAATTATTTCAAGATTAAACTTCAATTGGGATTGGAACCAACAATACGGCGTAACTTTAATGCGTCCAGGTGGCTCGGCTGTAGCATACTTTGACGAAATTGAAATGAAAGAAATTAGATTTATGATTGTTAGAAGTAGTGGTATGACTGCAATCAATATTCCTGAAATCGTCGTTTTAGGCAGACCTAACGGTCAATAATAAAGGAGGGAAAGTTATATGAAAAACAAATCACGGATTAAATTATTAATAACTTGCTTATTTGCTTTAGTGCTTTCGCTCTCTTTATTCGCATTTGCTTGCAATAATAGCGCAAATAACGGCGCTAATGCTGAAGATTATTCGTTTAAATCAAATCCTTTTGCAAGTCAAACGCCTAATCTTGATAACTATGAAGGCATAAAATACATTCAAAACTACCATCCTGTATACGCAGAGTACGAAGGCATTACCGTTGACGGTGTGGTTAATGAAGACGAATGGGCAGGAAAGAATAAAGTTAGTTATACTTTCGTTCAAGCAAACCAAACCTACTCGGCAGAATTCTCTTGTGACTTTAACAAAGACGGTTTCGTAATGTACTCAAAAGTATCCGGTGGTCCTATCTACTACAACTATGGTAGAGGTTCGACGAGTAACACTGGTTGGGAATACTACGTTGCATCATCAAGTTCGGGCAATACGGGAATAAACACATCACATAGAACGTGGGAAATAGACTTATCTGCAGGTGGTTATTTTATCACTAAAGAATATTTACAACCAGCAGCAACTAACGACCCTGCTTGGCGTGTTTACGTAGTTCCACTTGACGTTCAATCAACTATTCACGGCACTATCAACGACGCTAACTCAACCGAAGGTTGGACTACTGAATGGTTTATGCCTTGGTATGCTTTAGGTGATAGCGTTCCACCGACGAGTATTTTCGTACTCCCTGCATATCTTTATTCAGCAACAAAGACTTCAACGGGTACCGTTTGGGTTGATACTATTAAAGAAGGCAAGGGTACTGCTGGCGATTTAGGCAATGAAGGTGCTTGGGGTAATTACGCTGACCGTTTTGAATTTACTGAAGACGGTTACAAAGACCCAAGTGATACGTCTTTAACTGAAAACATACTTAATGAAACTCCTGACTTCGGTACGGTTACCTATACTGGTACTAAAGAAACGGGTCTTACCGTTGTAGCAACCCCAAAGCCAGGTTATGAAGTAGAATATCTCTACGTAAACGGTAAATTAGTAAACGGCGCGCAAGCGACTTTAGCACCTAATACTTTCAGTGGCCTTTCGGTATTAGTTAAATTTAAACAAGCAGACACAAGGTCAAATATTAGTTTTACGGCAAACTTTACGGCTAAAGGTTTACCGATGAACTATTCTATTGAAGGTAAAGAAGTTCGTATTTCAACGACTTACGCTGAACAAGTAGCAACAATTACAAACGGCAAAGCAAATTTCAATTTACCTGCAGGTGAATATACCGTTTCATTAGTTGATATTCCTTTAGTGAAAGCGACTTGCACGGTAGACAGTAATACTTCAAATTTAAACATTGAATTAGTTACCGATTTGTTTATGTCGTTATCGAACGGCACGGCAACTTTTAAAGGCAATTCTTTTGACGTAGCATTTACTACTGCTGCATCTACGCAAGGTTTAGTGTTTAATAACGATTTAGGAAATATCGTTTGGGTACAAGCAACGATTGATAAAAATACCGGTTTAACTGGTGAAAGTGGTGGTATGTTAATTCAAACAAACGGCCACACACTTACTTGGGGTACTCATTACGACCCTGCTAAATCATCAACTAACGACGGTTGGGAACTTCGTTGGGGTAATGCCACTTGGAATACTTTCGCTATGACTGCGGAAGAATATTCGGCTTTTTGCAACAACCAACTCGAAATAGCCCTTTCTATTGGTACTAACACAATTTACGCATATGCAAAGCCTCTTACTTCAAACACTTGGAGATTAGTTGCTTCATTAAATGGCTCGTACGTTAAAATTATAGGTCTTGCAACCAACGTTAAAAGCGCTTGTAACTTTAAGAACGTTCAATACGCTATTGAAACTATTCCATCAGGTCTTATAGACGTAACGACTAACGTCGCTTCGGGCTCTAACACTGGTACTGCATCGGCTTATATGCCTAACTACGGTGGTAAACTTTACGTTAAGCAACAAGCGTCAACTGGCTATAAATTAACTGCAATCATAGTAAACGGTGTTAACTATCCTATTGGTGCCGTAGCAGATAATCAAGGAATTATTCTTAATAATATTCCTGCATCTAAGACCATTAACGTTGAAGTTTATTTTACGTCAACTACTATTGACCCTAATGCAACAATGCAAGACGTTACTCTTACGCTCAATCAATCCAACGTTATCTTAATGGATAAATACGTTACGGAAGGCTCTGTTGTAGCGCTTTCATCAACGGGATATTCAACGACGGCAACGGTAGGGGCAAATGGTTTGCTTTCTACTAAACTTTTACCTGGTGCATACACCGCTAACATTACGGGTTATAAACCGTTTACGTTCCTCGTATCGGACAGTGCTTTAACTGATGAAAAAACCATTTCTGCGGTTGATATGACTTCAAACGCCGACCTTAATGCGGACGGCGCATTAGAACAAAGCGCGTTCACAGATAATCCGACTTTCGCAACTGAATTTAGCGATAAAATTATTTACGCTGAATTTATCGTTTACTTGCCACAAAACGTTGATAAAAACGAATTTGGTGGCGTTACAATGCAAATGAAATCCGTTAAGGCTAACGGCACTGATTTTGAAGCAGTAAGTTGGGGCACACACTATGATACTACTGCTACAACTAAATATAGTGCAGACGGCAATTACTGGGGCTTACGCTTTGCTAATGACGACCACTGGTATGGTAGTGGTTTAAATGCAAGTCAATACGCTAAATTTAGTTCTTCTACTGGTCTTAAGGTTGCGCTTACAATCGTAAATAGCGTTGCTTACGGTCTTGTTGACGATGGTGCTGGTAACCTTACCATTTTAGAATTAAGCGCAAAACATACTTTTAAGAGCATTCATAAACTCTTTAAAAACCAAGCGTCAAAGATTACTAACTTGAAACTTGCAACTGATATCAATTCGGCTCCTTCAATCGTTAAACAAATAGCAGGTTTAGAAGATATTACCGACGTTAAACCTTTAATGAACGAAAGATTATACACGGTAACGGGTAGTGCATCTTCGGGTTATAGCATAACCTTAAAAGATAAATCTATTGATAACGCATACAGTGGTCCTTTAATGGGTTACGATTTTACTAATAATTCCATTTCGTTCACTTATAATTATTCTGTCGTTGACGGGGCATATTTCTTCCCGACATTAAATTTCGTACTTGAAGACGGCACAAGACACGCGCTTCAATTCGTATGTTGGAAGGGCAATATGACGTTAAAGTATACGTCTGCGCCTAATGTAGACCCTAATACGAACGTTGGTAGCGTAGCAAGTGGTACGAATTTTGAAATTAAAAAAGGTGAAGATGGTAAACTTGCAGTTTACGCTAACGGCACTTTAAAAATAACGTATAACACTGATGCAAGCGAAATAGTGGGATTCCTATTCTTTACTAACTACGACCATGCCTACGGTTATAAAACCGGCGACTCTGAATCTGGTACGAACGTAGTTTGGAGTTATGATAATTTCAAATTAAATATTGCGTAATATTTTGCGTAATCATTAAAAATTAAGGCACCTTTCGGGGTGCCTTTTTGTTGAAATTAAAAAAATAAAAGTGATAAATTTTATCATTTATGAAAACAATTATCAAAAAAGTTATGAAAAATTTAAAATAATTATCATAAAGTGTAAAAACGTGGCGAAAAGATGTTTTTAAATGCACCTAACAACAAAAATACAATTGACAAAATAAAAAGTGACTGATATAATTATTGTGAAGATTTTTTTTATTATATAAAAAGGAGGCATATATGAAAAAAATAATCACACTTATTTTGGCTTTGCTTATGGCATTTTCAGTGGTTATTTCGGGTTGTACCGTTACCAATAATGGTGGCAACAATCCGAGTGGTCCAAGTCAACCTGACAACCCTGATAATCCGAGTGACCCTGGTGATTCGGATGATGACCAAGCGAATATTCAGTATTCGACCATTAAGGATAGCAAAGGTAGATACGTTTACGAAAAAGGCGTAACGTATAGTGAAGAAATAGGTAATTACGACCCTGATATCAAAACTGAACAAGAGTCGGAATCTATCTATAACAAAGACGTATTTTACAGAAACGATATCGTCATAAGTTGTGCTGACCCAGAAGTTATGTATATTTCTGACCCAACCAGCCCTTATTACGATAACTACATTATGTACGGTACCACAGGTAACGGTGTTTACAACGCATTTAGCAGTAAAGACTTAGTTAGTTGGAATGGTGTTTCCGGTGCATATACTTGGCCTGACGGTGGTTGGCAAGAAACTGCAACCTGGGCTCCAGGTGTAATTTGGGACCAATATGCAGACCGTGAAATGTATGGTCTTAATCCAAGTGACCCTGGTACTGGCGTATACTTCATATTCTGTTCGGCACAACCTGATGCAATTTGGGATATCCAAACGGATAGAGGCGGTACTTCACAATTATATATTCTTGACTGTGCAGTATCAACTTCACCAGCAGGTCCATACGTTCCAGCATTAACCCCAGAACTTGGTGCAACCGTTAACGGCGTTGACTATTCAACTGCTCTTAACTTCTCAAAGTTCACTGTTTACGAAGGTTATAATTTGTCAAATGAAACTGTTCAACTTTCAGGTGGTAGAACGGTAGGCGTTGGTAGATACGGCGATACTCGTACCGCTAACGACATTTGGTGGAACTTCTCTGCTGCAAGAGCATCACTTAAATGGCAATGGGCAAATAGAGATAAAGTAGGTCAAAACGTTGGTGGCCGTGTAGTTCCACAAGGCGCTGCATTTATGGATATCGACGAAGGTTCGTCTAACTTTACTTGTATTGACCCGACTCCGTTCCTTAACTATCAAGAAATGTACACCAAAACTGCTACTATCAACGGTGTAACAAAAACTTGGCAAGAACCTACAAAGTACTTATTCTTTACCCGTGACGGTAACGGTTTATATGGTACTAACGACCCTGCAACTGGTTTCCCAATTTTCTGTGGTACTTGTGTATACGCGGTTAAATTCTATAACAACGAATGGTCACAACCTGACTACTCAACCTTAACCAGAATTACCCGTACTAGAATGAATATGATTTCGCAAGAAGCGGCTGATTACTATAATCAACAAGCAGCAGCGTACGTTCCTTCTAACTACCCAGCAAATCAACCTAAGGAAACTGCTAAGGCAACCTTAAAATATGCAACCGTTGAAAGCCGTATTAAATCGAATAACGGTATTAACGAAGGCGCACAACTTTATTACAACAAACAAAACGGTATGTACTATCTTACCATTTCTATGGGTTCATATACCGATACAACCTACTGTTTACTTCAATTAGTAGCGTATGACGTATTAGGCCCTTATAGAAAACTTGACGTAGGTGAAGGTGGTTTATTACTTGGTACCGACGCTGGTCGTGTAACGGACGTTATTACTGGTCCTGGTCACCATACGTTTATGGAAGTTTATGACCATCCGACTGAAACCGATAGCGACCCAACTAACGATAAACCAAGAGAACTTGCTGTCGTATACCATAGACACGTTAACTTAAGTTATTCTAAATTTAACCGTGGCCCAGTAGTAGACGTTGCTAAGTGGGTAAGGAACAATAACGGCATGTTAGTAATGCACGCTAACGGTCCTACGACGTTCTTACAACCACGTATTTATGCAACTGGTGAAACGCCATACTATAACATTGCAACAGACGATGGTGTAGTAATTAAAGTTGAAAATCCTACAGGTGGCGTTGCACAAGGTAACGATATTAAGTATTTAACCGACGGTATTATTCCTATTTACAGTGACGTAAGCACGGCTACGCTTCCTGCGCTTGAAAGTTACGTACACGAATATTCTTCATCTGAATCTACTGGTATAGCAGTAACTATTACTTTCCCAACTTATAGAAAAGTAAGAGCGCTTATGATATACAACAGTAAGGATTACGATAAAGCGTTCAGTAGCGTACGTAACGTAGAATTCGACGTAAGACGTGGCGATTGGTCGGCAACTGCAATTATTACAAGGTTAAACTTCGATTGGGCTTGGAACCAACAATACGGCGTAAGATTAATGCGTCCAGGTGGCTCAGCAGTAGCATTATTCCAAGAAATTGAAATGAAAGAAATTAGATTTATGGTTGTTAGAAGTAGTGGTATGTCGGCTATTAACATTCCTGAAATCGTAGTTTTAGGTAGACCTAACGGTCAATAATAAAGGAGGGAAAGTTATATGAAAAACAAATCACGTATTAAATTATTAATAACTTGTTTATTTGCTTTAGTGCTTTCGCTCTCTTTATTCGCATTTGCTTGCGATAATAGTGCTAATAACAACAATAACACGGCATTTAATTCAGATGCATACGCAGGGTCAAATTCACAAAACTCTGCAGAAGGTCTTGAACATTTCCAAGAATACGTTCCACACTACAAAACGTATGAAAACATCACCGTTGACGGCGTAGTTAATGATGATGAATGGGCAGGAAAGAACAAAATTAGTTATACTTTCGTTCAAGCAGAGCAAACTTACACGGCAGAATTCTCTTGTGACTTTAACAAAGACGGTTTCGTAATGTACTCAAAAGTATCTGGTGGTCCTATCTACTACAACTATGGTAGAGGTTCGACTGATAACACCGGTTGGGAATATTACGTTGCAACTTCTGGTTCAGGTCATACTAACGTAAACACTGCTCACAAAACGTACGAAATTGATATTACCGCTGGTGGTTATTTCTTAACCAAACTTCGTTTACAACCAGCATCAACTAACGAGGCAGGTTGGACGCCATACGTAATTCCACTCGACGTTAGAACGACCGTTCACGGCACTATAAACGACGCTAACTCAACTGAAGGTTGGACTACCGAATGGTTTATGCCTTGGTACGCTTTTGATGATGAAGTTGCACCTACCAGTATTTATGTTTTACCTGCATACCTTTACGCAGCAACTAAAACGTCAACTGGTACGACTTGGGTAGAAACCATTAAAAACGGTAAAGGTGATTCAAGTGTATTCGGTAATACGGGCGCTTGGGGTGACTACAGTCAACGTTTTGAATTTACTGAAGACGGTTTCAAAGACCCAAGTGATAAGTCTGTAACTGAAAACATTATTAACGAAACCCCAGACTTTGGTACAGTTACTTATACTGGTACTAAAGAAACTGGTTTCACCGTAGTAGCAACCCCTAAAGCAGGTTATGAAATTGATTACTTCTACGTAAACAGTAAACTTGTAACGGGTACTACTTGCAATCTTCTTCCTAACACCGCTACTGGTATTTCCGTAATGGTTAAGTTTAAGGTTGCTGAAACAAGAGCGAACATTCCGTTCACTGTAAACTTCACGTTAGAAGGCGCACCTATAAACTATTCTATTGAAGGTAAAAAAGTACGTTTTTCAACATCTTATGCAGAACAAGTAGCAACAATTACAGACGGCAAGGCAAATTTTAATTTGCCTGCCGGTGAATATACCGCTACAATGGTAGATTTACCACTTGCATTTGGCTCGGTTACAATTACGTCTTCGACTACTACTGCAAACGTAAAAATTTCAGTAGATGTTTTAACTTCTGCAACTGGTGCTACCGTTACGGCAAAGACGAACGGCTTTGATGCAAGTTTAAAGGCAGGCGAAGCTCAAAATATTTTATTTTCACCAAGATTAGGCAAAATAGTTTGGTTACAAACAAGAATTTCAAAACCGACGACCGCTCTTGCAGGTGAAAGCGGTGGTACCTATATTCAAATGGGTGCTGAAGAAATTTCTTGGGGTACTCAATACGACCCAGCCTACTCTGTTAACGAAGGATGGAGAATTCGTTGGGGTATTAGCACTTGGACTCAATACGATTTAACTGCTGACGAATACACCGCTTACAAAAACGGCGAACTTGATATCGCTGTTTCAGTTGGCGAAAGTGCTATTTACGGC
>JAGCMG010000023.1 GCA_017646555.1 Clostridia bacterium
CCACCGTATACTATTTTAGCACCGTTAGAAAGTTCTGCAATTTTAACGCCCTTTGCACCCCTACTTACAGGATTTAAGTTAGCAGTGATAACGCGCTTATATAAACCGTTATCGGTGATAACTATAACTTCGCCCTCATCATCAACGACGTTAGCGTAAATTATTTTATCGCCTTTTGCTACGTCCATAAGTTTTGAGCCACCTGCGTTTTTGTCTTGAAGCGCTAAGCCTTTATTCGTGCAGAATAAGATTTTGCCCTTTTCGGTTATGCACGCGATAAACTTTTCAGGATTAGCGTCGTAGAAAGTAGCAGTTAAAAGAGTATCGCCGTCTTTTAAGTTCATTACCGAATAATATTGCTTTTGAAGATTAAACTTATTAAAGTTTATTCTCTTTGCAACGCCAAGCGTGGTTACCATTAAAATTTCCGTTTCAGGAAGTTCGCCGTCTTTTCCTGCGAATAACCCAACAGGATATTCATCACGCGAAACTTCCCTTGTAATTTCGGTAAGTTTTACACCCTTTTCACGATATCTGCTTTCTGATAACGCAGACATTTCTATTTTAACTACGTTACCTTTATTAGTTACTGCGTAAATCGTTTCGTCCGATTTAGCCTTAACGTAAAGCGACATTATTTCGTTTTTAGTCGTCTTTTCCGAAATACTACGGTCGGCGTTTGCAAACGACTTTTCAGTCATCTTTTTAATCATATTATTTGCCGTGTATGCAAACACCATATCTTCAACTATTACAGGTTCTTCCTTTTCGTCGGTTTCTACTTCCGTGCCGTCAGATAAAAGTATAAGCGAACGACGTGGCTCTTTATACTTTTTCTTTATTTCAAGCATTTCCTTTTTAACTACTTCCATTTGAAGTTTTTTATCGGCTATAATCTCGGAAAGTTCTTTAATAGTGATTTTAAGTTGTTTAAGTTCTTCTTCAAGTTTGTTTACTTCAAGTTTAGTGAGCCTTGCTAAACGTAAATCTAAAATCGCTTGTGCTTGAACTTCGGTAAGCGAAAATTCGCTCATTAAATTTTGTTTAGCGTGCGCCGTGTTATCGGAAGATTTGATTATCTTTATTACCTTATCGATATTTTTAACGGCTACGATTAAACCTTCTAAAATATGAGCGCGCTCTTTTGCTCTTTCTAAATCGAATTTACATCTTCTTAAAACTACTTCGCGTTGATAGTTAACGTAATAACTTATGATATCTAAAAGCCCCATTTGTTTAGGTTTGCCACTTGCAATAGCAACCATATTTATACCGAAAGATATTTCAAGTTGCGTCTTTTTATACAAATACGCCAAAACTTTTTTAGGGTCAGCCTCTTTTTTAAGTTTTACTACTGCACGCATACCGTTACGGTCGGATTCGTCAACTACGTCGTGAATTAACGAAGTTATATCGGTTTTTGTTTCTTTTAAGTCAACGATACTTTTTAATAAGTTTGCTTTATTTACTTGGAACGGTATTTCGGTTATAACGAGCATCTTTTTATCGCCGGTATCTTTTTCAATATTTACCCTTGCGCGAATTTTGATTTTGCCTTTTCCCGTTAAGTATGCTTTTTTAAGTTCTTCGTCAGCGATTATATAACCCCCCGTTGGAAAATCAGGTCCTTTTATATGACGCATAAGCGAATCAATCTTAATTTTTGGATTATCGATATATGCAATCGTACCGTCGATAACTTCGGCTAAATTGTGGGTAGGAATATTCGTTGCAAGACCTACTGCAATACCGTACGCACCGTTTACTAAAAGGTTTGGATAACGCCCTGGAAGCGTATCAGGTTCCATAAGCGTATCGTCAAAGTTTAAGTTAAAATTAACGGTTTCCTTTTCGATATCTCTTAAAAGTTCATAAGAAATTTGTTCAAGACGCGCTTCGGTATAACGATACGCAGCAGCGCCGTCGCCGTCTACCGTACCAAAGTTACCGTGGCCACTGATAAGTGGCATACGCATATTAAAGTTTTGCGCCATTCTAACCAACGCGTCGTAAACGGAAGTATCACCGTGTGGGTGGTATTTCCCTAAACAATCGCCGACGATTTTAGCGCACTTTTTATGTGGTTTATCGGGTGTTAATCCCATTTCGTACATAGTATATAAAATTCTACGCTGAACGGGTTTTAAACCGTCTTCAACCCTTGGTAAAGCACGGTCCATTATAACGTGTTCGGCATACGGCATCATTGAGCCGTGCAAAACGTCGCTTAAATTACTCTCAAAAATCTTTTCGTTTATATTATCCATAATATTTCCTTAAATAGCGTATGAATTTTACTTTTTCAATAAATCTTTGTAGCCGTCAACCTTGTTAAAGTCGGCGTGTTCGGCTATATATTTTTTACGCTCTTCTAACTGGTCGCCCATAAGCGTAGTGATAAGTCTTTCAGCCTCAGTTGCGTCGTCAATAGTTACTCTCGTTAACGAACGCGTTTCAGGGTTCATTGTGGTGTCCCAAAGTTGTTCTGGGTCCATTTCGCCAAGCCCTTTATATCTTTGTATCATATAGCCTTTGCCGACTTTTGAAATTACTTTTGGCAATTCCTTGTCGTCGTAAGCGTATTCAACTACGTCCTTTTTATAAACCTTATAAAGTGGTGGCATACCGATATATACGTGCCCTTCGCTTACAAGTTGTTTCATATAACGATAGAAAAAGGTTAAAAGTATTGCTCTAATATGCGCGCCGTCGTCGTCCGCGTCGGCTAAAATGATAATTTTATCGTACTTTAATCCACTTATATCAAATTCGCCAGCAATACCCGTCCCAAGCGCAGATATAATCGTTCTTATTTCTTCGTTTTGTAAAATTTGGTCAAGTTTTTTCTTTTCAACATTAAGTGGTTTACCACGAAGTGGTAAGATTGCTTGATACTGTCTTACCCTTGCTTGTTTTGCAGAACCTCCTGCCGAATCACCTTCTACGATAAATAATTCGTTTTGTTCGGCTTTTCTTCCTGAACACCCTGCAAGTTTACCAACTAAACTTGCACCTTCTAAACTCTTGGATGCACGCGCTATTTCTTTAGCCTTTCTTGCAGCAAGTCTAACCTTTGCAGCCATTAACGCTTTTTGCATAATAGAATCAAACACCGAAGAAAGTTTTTTATTACGCGTTAATTCGCTAATAACGTCATGCGTAGTCGTTTCAACAGGCATACGCGCTTCAGGGTTGCCAAGTTTGGTTTTTGTTTGACCTTCAAACTGAACGTTTTTCATCTTGATTGATAAAATTGCCGTCAAACCTTCCCTAAAATCGTCGCCTAAAAAACTACCGTCTTTTAACACGCGTTTTTCTTTCGCAACGTCGTTTAATACCCTTGTTAAACCCGACCTAAAACCTGTTTCGTGTGTACCACCCTCAGGCGTAGGAATGTTGTTTACGTATGAAAATACGCTTTCCGTATATGAATCGGTATGTTGAATAGCAAACTCAATAACGATACCGTCGCGTTCTTCAAAACCGTAAAGTGGTTCTTTATACAAACAGTTTTTGCCGTCGTTTACGTACTTGACAAAATCCACTAAACCACCGTCGTATTTGAAGTTTAAGGTAACGGGATTTTCACCACGTAAATCGGAAAATTCTATATTTACGCCTTTATTTAAAAAGGCAAGTTCTTTCAAGCGTCTTTGAATAACGTCAGCCGAAAATGCAATTGTTTCAAACACGGTAGCATCAGGCATAAAATGAACGAAAGTCCCTTTTTTAGTCGTCTTTTTGCCGGTATCTTTAAGTCTACCCATAGCAACACCCGACTTAACTTTGCCCGTTTCTTTATCTAAATAACTTTTAAATTCCATTGTGTGAACGGTCTTTTTATAAACTTCAACTTTAAGCCATTCCGAAAGCGCGTTAGTAACCGACGCGCCAACGCCGTGAAGTCCACCCGAATAATTATAATTGCCGTCGCCGAATTTACCACCCGCGTGAAGTTGAGTAAATACTACTTCTACCCCCGAAACTCCCATTTTTGGGTGAATATCGGTAGGAATACCACGGCCGTTATCTTCAACTGACGCAGAACCGTCTTTATAAAGGTTGACTTTAACCGTATCGGCAAAACCGTTAGCACATTCGTCGATTGCATTATCAACGATTTCCCATAAAATATGGTGAAGCCCACGCGCGCCCGTTGAACCTATATACATACCTGGGCGCATACGAACTGCGTCTAACCCCTCTAAAATCTTTATATCTTCTGCTATATATTTACCTTTTGCCATTATTTAGTACCAACCTTTTTTTGATGTTTTAAGTCTGAATTTTTTTCATCAATAAATTTTTTAGGGGAACACCCGTAAATTTTATCAAACGCACGATAAAATGTCGCTAAACTTTGAAATCCACTATCTAACGCTACTTTGCTTATGTTTTCAGTAGAATCAATATTATTAGCAAAATAATCAACTCTTAAACCGTTTACGTAATCGTTAAAAGAAGAATCAAGCGCTTTGCTCATTAAATGCGATACGTAATGCTTATTAAGCCCTAACGCCGACGATATTTTATCAAGCGTTAACTCTTGACGATAATTGTTGTTAATAAAAATTAAAACCTCTTTAAGCGTATCGTAACTTGTAGGCAACTTTTCTTCGGTAAAACCACTAAAAGAAATAATAGTGCCAAGCAAGTATTTAACAAGCCCCTCTAACTGAATATAGTTAGTGTTATCAGCACTGTTTTGTTTAAAAATTTCTTGAACGATAAAGTAAAGTTTACTAACTTCATCTTTGTCCGTAAAATACTTACGCGATAAAGTGCGCGTACCTTTTAATTGCTTGTACGATTCAAAATACACGTCCGGCACAATAAGCGTTAAATACTCCCCTTTACCTAACGTTGAGTGAACGTCAAACGAATCAGCAATTATTAAACTGTCTTTTTTCATTTTAACGATTTCACGATTTAGCATAAATTCTATACCGTCGGTTAACGCATAGCAAATTTCTATTTTACTATGATAATGCTCCTTTTTAAAAGGCGCGACGGAATGAAGACAAGTTATTGAATTGTCGCTATCTCTATGAATTTCATAATAGTTTTTCATATCTATATTATAACATATTTTGAAATAAATTTCAAGCATATAAAGCAATATTTGAGAATTTTTGCAAATTTTTTTACAAAAAAACAGCCCTTGTTAAAAAGGGCTGTTTAATGCTATAAAGCATTATAAATTGATTTTTTGTTCTAACTTAATATCTCTACTTGAAGCGCCAATCATAATGTTGTATTCACCGTTTTCAAACGCAAAGTCGTCAGTTTTTACATCAAAGTAAGTCATTCTGCACTTGCAAATATCAAGTGTTACGGTTACTTCTTCGCCTGCTTTAATTAAGTCTTTTGAGTAGCCGATAAGGTCTTTAACAGGTCTATCAATTACTTTTGCAGGTGCGGACATATAAATTTGAGAAATTTCTTTCGCATCAATATCAGATGTATTTTTAATTTTATACGAAACGGTTATACTCTTGCCGTTATCTTTTACCGATAAATCAGAATAAGTAAAATTAGCGTAACTTAAACCAAAACCAAATTCATACATAGGCTTAATATTATTCTTGTCATAATGACGATAACCTACGTAAATACCGTCGGTGTAATAATCTTCCGTCATATAGTCGTTATAACGGTTAAGGCAAGAAATATCTTCCAATTTAACTGGGAAAGTTTCAGCAAGTTTGCCACAAGGGCTTGCATCACCGAACAAGAGTTTTGCCATAGCAACGTTTTCTCTTTCACCAGCGAAACCTACCAAGATAAGCGCGTCTACCCTATCAATCCATGAGGAAACGTCAACTGCTGAACCTGCGTACAATAATACGATTACTTTGCCTTTATAGTGGTCACCGACGTATCTGATATACGCTTCAAGAGGTTCTTCAACCTTAATATCTTTTCTATCTTTACCTTCAGTTTCAACGTGTCTACCAGTAGCAACTGATAAAACCATATAGTCAGGATTTTCACCAACGTAATTAGCCGTTTCATCCGGATGGCCCCATGGATAAATCATGCTCGTTTCACCATTATATGAAACGATTTTATTCATAGCACTCTTTACGGTTGAAGTTGGGTCAACTTCCTTTAACGCTAAATCAATAGGTTTACATTCGTTTAAGCACCAAACGTGCGCCGAACCACCACCACAATATAAATCAGGTCTCCAAGTGCCGGCAACGCCTACGTGACTGCCTTTTTTCATAGGAAGAACGCCGTTGTTTTTAAGAAGTACTGCACCTTCTAAAGCGCCTTTTTCACAAATATCGTATCTTTCAAGCGTGGTTGTAGTAACCTTTCTTAAAGATTTCATTTCTTGAATTTTGTTAATCAAGTCAACGGTTTTACCAGCGCACGCGTCTATTTCAGCTTCGGTAAGTTCGCCTTTTTCGTAAGCCGATTTAACTTCTTCAAACATACCGTTTCTATACGGCATTTGAAGGGCTAACCCTGCTTTAACGGTGTTAACTTTGTTATGCACGGCTTCCCAGTCGGAAATAATTGCACCGTCAAAACCTAAACGGTTATATAAAATATCGTTAATTTCTTTATTTTCAGAACACCATACCCCGTTAACCTTATTGTACGCACACATAACGGTAGTCGGCTTTGCTTTACAAGCGTAACCAAAGTTACGAGTATAAATTTCCATAAGAGTACGCTTATCCATTTCGCTTGAACAACTTTGACGGTTAAATTCAGAATTGTTTGCACAATAGTGTTTAAGTGAACTACCTACGCCTTTTTCTTGTAACCCGTCAATATATTCTTTAGCAAGCGTTCCTGCTAAAAGTGGGTCTTCAGAAAAATATTCAAAGTTTCTACCACATCTTGGGTCACGCTTAATATTAATACCTGGTGCTAAAAGCATGTCAACGCTTTCACCGATACAATCGTCAGCCATTGCGGACGCTGCTGATTTTACAAGTTCTTTATCCCAGGAGTTCGCCAAAACTGAAGGTGACGCATACGCGATAGAACGGTGATGTAAATTCGTGCCATCTGCCCAGAATTCCACCTTTCTTAAACCACAAGGACCGTCTGCCATATTAAATTTATCAAGTTTTGGAATATCGTGAATATTCCACGCGTCTTTACCCGTTAAAAGAGTAATCTTTTCATCTAAAGTTAAATTTTTTAAATCGTTTATCATTGCTATTCCTCCTGCAATCGTGATTTAATTTTATCAAATATTCTCTCTTATTTCAATACTTTTTTAATAGGTAGCAATATTTGAGAATATTTGTTTACTTTTTGAGAATATTTACTCTTATAATTTTATTTTTTCTTTAAGTTTGATATCTCTACTTGATGCGCCGACAGCAATAATATATTTACCGTTTTCGAAAGCGTAATTACCCAAATCAACGTCGTAATATTTCATATCGTCTTTATTTACGGTAACGGTAATCGTTTTTTCTTCACCTGCTTTAATTAAGTCTTTTGAATAGCCGATAAGTTCTTTAACAGGTCTATCGGTTACTTTTTTAGGCGAATACATATAAATTTGTGAAATTTCTTTAGCGTCAACGTTAGATATATTTTTAATCTTATACGAAACGGTTAAATCGTCGCCGTTATCAACTACCGATAAATCGGAATAAGCAAATTCAGCGTAACTTAACCCGTAGCCAAATTCAAACATAGGCTTAATTTTCTTTTTATCATAATGACGATATCCAACGTAAATGCCGTCGGTATAATAATCTTGCGTCATATAATCGTCGTAAGTGTTAAAGCAAGAAATATCTTCTAATTTAGCAGGGAAAGTTTCGGCAAGTTTACCACTTGGCGACACTTTACCAAGTAAGATTTTAGCAAGCGCGTTAGTAACCCTTTCGCCAGCAAAACCAGCGTAAACGACGGCGTCTACCCTATCAATCCAAGAAGAACAATCTATTGCTGAACCTGCGTGAATAACGACTATCGTTTTGCCTTCAAAATGGTCACCGATAAAGCGTATATGCGATTCTTCTTCTTTGGTTAATTTTATAGAAGTTCTATCAAAACCTTCCGATTCTACTTCATAACTTGTGCCGACGTCAATAATCACGTAGTCTACGCCGTCGAATTTAGGTAAAAGTTCTTCTTGCGCTGACCACGGGAAGTACCAGTTGCCGTGCCAAGTAGGCGTACAAATATTATTTTCAACAACTGAACTAAACGTTTCGTCTTCTTGACTTAAAGTTTCGTATAATTGTTTAGGCATATTAGGCGTTTCAACGCGCGCTGAGCCACCACCACTATACATTACTGGAGAAAAACATCCTGTAAAAGCAACTTTTGCACCCTTTTTCATAGGAAGTACGCCGTTGTTTTTAAGTAAAACGATACCTTCTAACGCGCCTTCTTCCGCAATATTGAAGCGGTCGTTTTTATCGGTGGTAACCTTTTTTAATTCTTTCATTTGTTGAACTCTTTCAATAAGTCCAACAGTTCTACCTGCGCAAACATCAATTTCTTCTTCGGTAAGTTCGCCGTTTTCTAACGCCGATTTAACTTCTTCAAACATACCTTTTCTATACGGCATTTGAAGCGCTAAACCTGATTTTACGCTTGCAATTTTATTATGCACTGCGCCCCAATCCGACACGATTGCACCCTTAAAGCCAAGTTTATTGTATAAAATATCATTGATTTCTTTATTTTCCGAACACCAGTAGCCGTTAACTTTATTGTAAGCGCACATAACGGTGGTTTGATTTGCTTTTATTGCGTGGTAAAAGTTACGCACGTAAATTTCCATAAACGTACGCTTATCTACAACTGCGTTAATGCAATTACGAGCGTTTTCCGAATTGTTTACACAGTAGTGCTTTAACGAACTACCTATACCTTTTTCTTGTAAACCGTCGATATATTCTTTTGCTAGAGTACCTGCTAAAAACGGGTCTTCAGACATATATTCAAAGTTTCTACCACATCTTGGGTCACGCTTAATATTAATGCCCGGCGCTAAAAGCATATCAACGTCATTATCAATACACTCATCAGCCATAGCCGACGCTGATTTTTTAACAATTTCCTTATTCCAAGAATTTGCTAAAACCGACGGGCTTGCAAAAAGCACTGCTGGCGCAATTTTTCTCTCTATTTTACTTGTCACACCGTCTTCATTAGCAGTTTCA
>JAGCMG010000024.1 GCA_017646555.1 Clostridia bacterium
AGTGGTATAAAACTTACGAAAAAGAAAATAGATTACTGTTAACTTCAAAGGTGTTAAGGGTATTATCACTGCTTAATATTGATAAAAGCCTTTCGGCGCGTCAAAAGAAAAAAGACGATTTTGCATCTGCTATTTTTAAGTATATTCACGAAAACTATAAAGAAAAATTGACGGTTGAATTTTTAGCACAAACCTTTGGTTATTCGCGTGGTTATATTTCAACTATGTTTTCTTCCTATTCGGGTGAAAATTTCAATTCATATTTAAACCGTATACGCGTTATTAAGGTTAAGGAAGAACTTAACAAAAACGATAAAAGAACGGTTTTAGATATAGCGTTTTCAAACGGATTTGATAGTGCAAACACTTTTTACCGTGCCTATAAAAAACAATTTGGCGAAACGCCTACTAATAAATAAATTAAATTAGTTAACAATTTGACACTAAATAATTACAAAATGGGAAGAAAATGCTTCCCATTTTTGTTATTTTAATATTAGGAAATAAAACCTAAAAAGGATGGATTTAATATGAAAAAGATTATAACCGTAGCAGTAATCGGCGCAGGCGCAAGGGGTAACGCGTATACGGGTTGTATGCTCGATAGACCAGATGAATTTAAAGTTGTTGCAATTTGCGATAAAAATGAAAAAAGAGTAGCAAATATGGCAAAACGCCTTGGCGTTGATAATAACGGTTTATATTATAATGAAGACGAGTTTTTCAAGGAAAAACGCGCAGACCTTTTAATCGTTGCTACGCAAGACCAAGACCACGTTGGTCACGCAATAAAAGGGCTTGAATTAGGCTACGATATTTTAACCGAAAAGCCTATTTCTAATAAGGAAGAAGAGTGCCGTCAACTTTTAGACGCGCAAAGAAAGGCTGGCAGAAAGGTTTTCGTATGCCACGTATTAAGATACGCGCCGGCTTTCGTTAAAATGAAGGAACTTATTGATTGCAAACTTATCGGTGAAACGGTTATGATTGACGTCATTGAACAAGTTTGGTATTTCCACCAAGCGCACTCTTACGTTCGTGGTAACTGGAGAAGAACGGAAGACACTTCGCCTATGATTATCGCAAAATGTTGTCACGACCTTGATATTTTACAATGGTACGCTAACTCAAGATGCGAAAGCATTTCTTCAATCGGCGATTTAAGGTTTTTCAAAAAGGAAAATCAACCTGAAGGCGCATCTGATAGATGTTGCGACTGTAAATACAAACAAACATGTCCGTATAGCGCGGTAGAAGGGTATAAACTTGAAGGTGGCAAGTGGGGTGCAAGTTACGTAACGGACGTTCGTCCCGTAACGCAAGAGGCAATTGATTACGCATTAAAAACCGGTCCTTACGGTAGATGCGTGTTCGCAAGCGATAACGACGCTGTTGATAACCAAATCGTAACTATGCGTTTTGAAAACGGCATCACGGCAAACTTAAGGATGACGGGTTTCACTCACGGTGGTGGTAGAATCGTTAAGGTTTACGGAACTTACGGTGAACTCGTTTTAGAAGGCGATTACATAAAAGTTAAAGTATTCGGCAAAAAGACTGAAGAAATTTTAATCAAAGATTTAATGGAAGGCAACTACGCGCACGGTGGTGGTGACGGTGGTTTAATTAGCGCACTTTACGGTATGTTAACTGGTGAAACGGAGGAAAGAACTTCGCTTTCAGCGTCGGTTGAATCACATTTAATGGGCTTTGCCGCTGAAAAGTCAAGATTAAACGGTGGTATGCTTGTTAAAATTGAACACTAAAATTTCAAAATAAATAAAAAAGCAAGGGTACGTACCCTTGCTTTTTTGATTTTTTAGGTATTATTTTAAATTAGTCGTCTAATAATTTTTTAAGTTCATAATACGATTTTTGATTGCCCGTAACGACGGAAGTTTTTTTATCAAAGGTTAATTCGTTCCCGTCAAAATCGGTTATAATCCCACCTGATTCTTTTAAAATAAGCATAGCAGACGCATAATCCCACGGCGCTAAACGACATTCGTAAAAAGCCGAAAATTTATTCGTTGCCACGTAGCAAATATCTAACGAAGCCCCACCTAATCTACGCATATCGTTGCAGTTAACTAAAACTTTAGAAAAAGTTTGTTTAGTTTTTTCAATAAGTTCGTCGTAATAAACAGCGGTGCCGAAACCAACCAAGCCTTCTTTAATTGAACGCTCGTTAACCACGGTTTTTTTGCCGTTATAGAACGCGCCGAACCCTTTAATAGCGTAAAACAAATCTTTATTAAACGGATTATAAACCACGCCAACAACGGTTTCGCCGTCAACGGCGTACGCTACTGAAATTGCGCTTGCGTTTAACTTGTTAATAAAGTTTGAAGTGCCGTCAATCGGGTCTATAATAAAGAGTTCACCAGACAAGTCAACTTTTCCAAAATCGTCGCCTTCTTCGGCTAAAAATTTAACGAAAGGGTATTTTTTAGATAAAGAATTTTCTAAATAATCTTGAACGGCTTTATCGTATTGCGTAACTAAATCTTTAAAATTCAATTTTTCGTCAATAGATAAATCGGTGTTAGCGTTTACGACTATTTTACCTGCTTTTTTAACTAATTTGATTATAAAAGCTAGTAATTTTTTGCGATAAGTTAAAGTTTCCATATAATCCCTATACGCTTTTTTAATAAATTATAACATTACAGAAAAATAAAGCAAGCAAATTGACGAAAATAGGCAAAAAATTATTAGTATAAAAAATGCTATTGAAAAATTTTTTATATATGATATAATAAAAGAAAAATTCGGTGAACTATGCTTAAAAGATTTTTATCTTATTATAAACCACATAAATTGAACTTTACGCTTGATATGTTATCGGCATTTTTGGTCGCGCTTATCGGCGTAACTTATCCAATAATAACGCGTTATACTATAAACGACCTTATTCCAAACAAAGACTATCTACAAATTATTTTAGCGTCGGTAATTTTGCTTGCGTTATATTTAGCGCGTATGGGTTTAAACTTTTTTATTCAATACGTAGGGCACGTAATCGGCGTAAAAATGCAAGCGCAAATGCGAACGGATATGTTCAATAAACTTCAAACCCTGCCGTTTAAGTTTTACGACGATAACGAAACGGGCAAAATAATGTCGCGCATGACCAACGATTTAATGGATATAAGCGAACTTGCTCATCACGGACCTGAAACGATTATAATATCGTCAGTATCGGCAGTATTATCTTTTATATATTTGTCAACGATAAACTTATATATGACGCTAATAATCTTTTGCTGTGTACCGTTTTTAGTAACGGTTGCAACTATTTTAAGAAAGCGTATGCGTTCAGCGTTTAAGGAAGGTCGCACGGCTATTGCTGAAATAAACGCATCACTTGAAAGCAGTATAACGGGGATTCGCGTTACCAAGTCGTTTAATAAATAAGCCACGGAAAAAGAAAAGTTTGAAATCGGTAACGAAAGTTTTGTTAAAGCAAGAAAAAAAGCCTATAAAGCGATGGGACATTTTCACTCGGCAAACGTATTTATAACCGATATATTTAACGTAATCGTATTGCTTGTCGGCGGGTTATTTTTATATTCGGGTAAACTAAATTTCGGTGATTATTCTGCGTTTATCGTAGCAATACCCGTTTTCATTTCACCGATAATGACTTTAATCCATTTTACCGAACAATTCCAAAACGGCGTTACGGGTTTTGAGCGTTTTATTGAAATTATGGATGCTGAGCCCGAAGTGGATGAAGAAAACGCAAAAGACCTTGAAAAAGTTGACGGCGAAATAGAGTTTAAAAACGTAAACTGTTCGTATAACGATACGACTGAAGTATTAAAAGGTGTAAGTTTTAAAATAAAAAAAGGCGAAACTTTCGCGCTTGTAGGCTCGTCTGGTGGTGGTAAAACGACGATTTGCCATTTGTTGCCACGCTTTTACGAATTAAGTTCGGGTGAAATTTTATTAGACGGACAAAATATAAAAAACGCGACCTTATCGTCGTTAAGGCAAAATATCGGTATCGTTCAGCAAGACGTATTCTTGTTCAACTCGTCTATAAAAGATAACATTTTATACGGTAATCCAACTGCGACGGATGAAGAAGTTATTCTTTCAGCAAAAAGCGCAGGAATACACGATTATATAATTTCGCTTGAAAACGGTTACGATACGATTGTCGGCGAAAGGGGCGTTAAACTTTCGGGTGGGCAAAAACAAAGAATAGGCATAGCGCGCGTGTTCTTAAAAAATCCACCGATACTTATCTTGGACGAAGCAACTTCAGCCCTTGATAACGTTACGGAAAAAATCGTTCAAGCATCTTTAGAAAAACTCTGTAAGGGAAGAACTACGATAGTCGTAGCGCATAGACTATCGACGGTAAAAAATGCCGACGAAATCGCCGTCGTAGAAAACGGCTTTATCGTGGAACAAGGAAACCACGACGAATTGATGAGTAAACAAGGCGTATATTATCGTTTATCTGAAGGTTTAAACATTGATGGCGCTGAGTAATTTACCACGCTATGATTTTTGTAAAACGCTCGTTATAAAAATGCGCGTGAGTTAAAAAGTTCGTTAAGAGTTTTTAGGTGAAGTTCTTCGTCAAGTTTAATTTGTCTAACGAGTTCTAAAAGGGTAGGGTTTTTAAGTTTTTTAAGCAATTTATCGTAAGTTTTCACGGCAGAAAGTTCTTCTGCTATATCGTCTAAAATCATTTGGTCGGCGCGATTGCTAAACGAAATGCAGTCGGTAGAGAAAAAGTTATATTTATCAAACGCAGTTTCGTTATAGGTCGGGTTAGCACCTAACTTTATTAGCGCCGTGCCGAGTAAAGAAAGGTGTTCCATTTCAGCAATAGCGATAGAATATAAAGTGTCGGCAATAGAATTTAAGCCGTAGGACTTAAAAAATAATGCGTGATAGCAGTATTGAAGTATGGCTTTCAGTTCGCCGTGACTACTTGCGTAAGCATAACTCAAAAAATGAGCAGAATATTCATCTTTTTCCAACTTATCTAAATCAGGGTAATATGAATTTACTGTTAACGGTTTATACATAAGCGCTCCTTTTTATTTGACTTAATATAGTATTCAAAGCGAGTAAAAGTTGTTAAAAGCGCTTGCTAAAAAAATTAAAAAGTGCTATATTTAAGTGGCAATATAGGGGTGTCGCCAAGCGGTAAGGCCACGGACTCTGACTCCGTTATTTCGTTGGTTCGAATCCATCCACCCCTGCCATAGTAAAAAATTAAGCCCCCGTTTTTACGGGGGTTTTTAATTTAAAAAATAAAAAACCGCGCCCCCTTTCGGTTGACGCGTTTTTGTACGTGACTAGTATACGTATCTGGCCTGTTGCCACTATTATTATATAAGATTTTAGGTAAAATAATCAACTATTTTAAGTCAAATAATAAAAAGCAATAAAAAAAGATTTGCAATCCGGTCCTTTCGACCCATACCTTGTAAAATAAGGTTAAAGCAAATCTTCCATAATATTATACACAATTAAAATTAAATAATCAACTGTTTTTTAAAAGAAAAAAAGATAAAGATGGTCGGTGAGTTGCAACTATAGTGCAAAACCCGCTCAGTATCTTTATCTGCCATATT
Organism: Clostridia bacterium; assembly: GCA_017646555.1. GTDB lineage: Bacteria > Bacillota > Clostridia > Christensenellales > Borkfalkiaceae > UBA11475. Next base: position 5,601 of record JAGCMG010000024.1, read on the forward strand.
ATTATACACAATTAGAACTAAATAATCAACTGTTTTTTAAAAGAAAAAAA
>JAGCMG010000025.1 GCA_017646555.1 Clostridia bacterium
GGCTAACTTAAATCCAGTAAGTAGGGGAGCTAAAGGCGTTAAGATTTGCGAACTTTCGAACGGCGCTAAAATAGTATACGGTGGTTACGTTACGACGCCGTTTGATATTGCCGTAACCGACACTATGGGCTTATCGTTTGCAGTTAACACGGAAGAAATTTCAATTGAAAGCACTATATCAAAAGGTAAAAACTTTAAAGACGAACGCAAAAAGCGCATGCCTGTTAACTGTTTTGAAATAAAATAATAAAATTTTTTTCGAATTATCTTGAAATTTTCGCAATAAAATGATATTATATAAATAATAAATAGGAGGAAACAAAAAATGGCAAAGAAAAATGTTTTTTCAAGTTTAGCAAAAACTCTTGAAGATTTACCTTTCATCGTAAGATTACTCTTGGTTATTTTTGCTGGTGTATACGGTAATTTAATCAGATTATTTAAAAGTTTAGGTGCAAGCAATATTATCGGTATCGTATTATCGATTATATTATTATGTACCGGTGGTTTTGTAATCTTATGGATAATTGACCTTATTTGCATTTTACTTGGTGCAAAAATTTGGTGGATTGACTAATTAAAAAGGCCGTTGCGTAAAGCGACGGTTTTTTTATTGCTAATTTTCAATTTAAAAAAGCAAATACTAAAAAATACTTGCAAAAAAGTTAAAAAAGTTGTATTATAATTAGGAACAAAAAAATAATATAATCAGGAGAAAAGATTATGACTGATAAGAAAAGAAAAATCGCCGTTTTAGGCACTGGTAACGTAGGCGCAACCACAGCATTTACTTTAATGCACCAAGGTATCGCGTCTGAAATCGTTTTAGTAGACATCAACAAAGAAAAGGCTGAAGCAGAAGCATTAGACCTTTCTCAATGTGCAGTAACTGCTCCGGCTTGCAAAGTTTGGATGGGTGAATATGAAGACGTAGCAGGTTCTGATATCGTAGTAGTAACTTTCGGTGTTGGTAGAAAGCCTGGTCAATCAAGACTTGACCTTGCAAAAATTAACGTAGGTATTTTAACTTCAGTTATGCCTACCGTTGCAAAAATCGCTCCAGATGCATTATATATTATCGTATCTAACCCAGTAGACTTCTTAACTTATGCAACCTTAAAATGCACCGATTTAAAACCTGAACAAGTTATCGGTACTGGTACACTCTTAGACTCTAACCGTCTTATCGAAGCAGTTGCTAACGAAGTAGGTGTTAACCCATACAACGTAAACGCATACGTATTCGGTGAACACGGTGATTCATGTATGGCTCCTTGGTCGCTTTGCACGATTGCAGGTATTCCTGTTAAAACCTATATGCAAATGTATATGGGTATCGGTGAAGCAGAAATGGACGCTAAACTTGAAGATATCTATACCAACATGGTAGCAGCAGGCTCTAAAGTTATTAAGGGTAAAGGCGCAACTTTCTATGCAATCGGCTCAGCAGTAGTTCAACTTGTAAAAGCATTACTCGCTGATAGAAAGACCATTTTACCAGTAGCAACCTTATTAAACGGTGAATACGGTGCAAACAATATGTGTACCGGTGTTCCTTGTATCGTAGGTTCAAAGGGTATCGAAAAAGTTATCGTTGCTCCTATGACCGACGCTGAAAAGGCTCTCTTTGATGAAAAGATTGCAATCTTAAACGGCAACTACGACGCTTTAGGTTTAAGAGATATTCAAAAAGCATAATCAAATAAAATAAAAACTAAAAGGCACTCGTTTGAGTGCCTTTTTTGTTATGGTTTTTATATAATTTCAAGATTAACTGAATTATCGGTTAAAGTATAACCACTTGTTTTGTTTGTGTAAATCGTTAAGCCGTTTTCGTTTTCATAGATAATAAAAACCGTTTCGTTAGATAAGTTAGTTTTTATAAAACTAATAGCATCTTGTAAAGTCATTGTGCAAAGGGCAGTAGTTAACGCGTCGGCTTTAACGGCGTCATTTGATATAATCGTTGCTGAAATTATTCCCGTGTCGGTAGGGTAGCCTGTTAAACTATCAATTAAGTGCGAATATCTTTTACCGTTATAAATATGGTATCTTTCATAATCGCCCGAAGTTGATATGGCTTTATCGTTTAATTTGATATTCAAAACTGTTTTAATATCGTTAGAACGTGGATTGCGTAATAAAACGGAATTTTCACCAAAAACTTTAATAGCGCTCGTACCTAAACTTATATATCCGTCTTTATAGTTATATTTACTAAATAATTCCGATAATTTTTCAACGGCAACGCCTTTTGCAACTGCGCCTAAATCTATTTTAATATCAGTCGTTTTAGTTGCGTAATATTTAGAGTTTTTTTCAGTTAAACTTAGAGTTGAAAAATCGGTGTTTACTAAAAGATTAGCAATTTCATTTTCACTTGGTGGGGTAAAAGTTTGGTCGTTAAAAACAAAATTATCGGGCGAAAACTTCCATAACTTTACAAGTGGATAAATTGCAGGGTTAAACTTGTTAAAAGTTAAAGCGTTTAAGTTTTTACACTCTAAAAGGGTTTGGTAAAGCGCTTTACTAATTTCAATATCAGTTTGCGTGCTTGCGTCGTTTATTGCTTTTAGTTCGCCTAATTTAACGGAAAAATTAGTCGAAATATTCGTCAAAACGCTTTCACATTCATTTATAAAAACATCAAAATTACCGTCAGCATCTTTTACTTTTATAACCGTTTCGCAAGAAAAGTAGGAAAAACTACTAAAAGATTTTTCACTTTTACAGCCAAACAGCGTAAACGCAATAAGTATCAACGGTAGAGTTAGTAGTAAAAATTTCTTCATAAAAGTATTATATCAATGATTTAACTTAAAAGCAAGAAAATAAATTCATTTAAAGTTGCTTTGTAATTGACAAAAACTATTATAAATATTATAATGGAAAATATTAAAAGCAAAAATTTTACGGCGGTTAAAAAATGTTCAAAAAAGGGTTCGATAACGATAAGTATCTTGAATTGCAATCAAGCAAGATTAAAGAGAGAATAGACCTTTTCGGTGGTAAACTTTATCTTGAATTCGGTGGTAAACTTTTCGACGATTATCACGCGTCACGGGTGCTTCCAGGATTTATGCCTGATAGTAAACTCAATATGCTTATTGAAC
>JAGCMG010000026.1 GCA_017646555.1 Clostridia bacterium
CTAAATTTGTTTTCACCAAAAGTTTTATTTAAGTTATACGGTGGGTCGGCAATAAGTAAATCAACACTTTTTTTAGGCAACTTTTCAAGCGCCGTTAAAGTGTCGCCTAAAATGCATAAGTTATTAAATTTTTCTACTTTTTCTAAATCCTTTTCTAAAACGGCCTTTTCTAAATACTCTATACCGTCAGTTACGGATATATTAATCGTTTTATTTCTCATAACCTATTAATACTTTTCAATTAATTCTTTATTTGACGCGCTCTTTTCGAACTTTTCAATAATAAGTTCAGTCGCGTTAGGATTACCATAAGTTTCTTTTCTAATTTTCCTTGCAAAGCGAAGTTCTTTATCAGTGAGTAAAAGTTCTTCTTTTCTCGTACCCGATTTATTGACGTCTATCGCTGGGAAAACACGCTTTTCAGAAAGTTCACGCGAAAGACGAATTTCCATATTGCCAGTACCCTTAAATTCTTCGTAAATAACGTCGTCCATACGCGAACCCGTTTCGATAAGCGCTGTTGAAATAATAGTTAAACTACCACCGTTTTCTATGTTACGCGCTGAACCGAAGAATTTTTTAGGTGCTGTAAGTGCAAGTGGGTCTATACCCCCCGATAAAATTCTACCCGAACTTTCCGTAACGGCATTATACGCACGGGTAAGTTTCGTTATCGAATCCATAAGTAGCACCACGTTTTGCCCGTCTTCAACAAGCCTTTTCGCACGATTTATAATTATGTCGGCAACCCTTACGTGATGGTCGGCTTCCCTATCGAAAGTAGAATACGCAACCTCTGCTTTAACCGAACGCTTTATATCGGTAACTTCTTCAGGGCGTTCGTCAATTAAAAGCATTATAACTTTAACTTCGGGATAATTTTTTTCTATCGACTTTGCTATTGATTTTAATAAAGTCGTTTTACCAGTTTTTGGTGGAGCGACGATAAGCGCCCTTTGTCCAAAACCTATCGGAGCAAAAATATCGACTAATCTAACCGATATATCGCTTTCGTCGTTTTCTAAACGGATTTTTTCGGTCGGATAATATGCTGTTAAACTGTCAAAATCAACGCGTTCTTTTTCTTCGTAAGGTTTACCGTTTAATTTTTTTACCGTTTGAAGCGCAGGACAGCTACTCTCTCTCACGGCTTTTGCGTAACCTTCGATATAGTCACCTTTTTTTAACGAATACTTTTTAACTTCACTAATAGAAACGTAAATATCTTCACTTGATAAATCGTAATTTTTAGTTCTTAAAAAGCCGTATTTAGCAGGATTTTGTTCAAAAACGCCTTCAACCTTAAATTCTTCTTGTTTAAAAACTATACCACTATCGAAAGGCTTATCTAAATTATCGTAAGGAATATTTAACGGGTCGTTAGGGTCGGGTTTTGTAGCGTAAAAAGCGCTAATATCAACTTTACGCGCAGGCGCGCCTCTAGTTTCGGTCGCAATCGGCTTAGCAACGCCCCTTTGAATATTGATAATATTATTTATAAGGTCACGACGGGGCTTTGACGACGGTGAACGAACGCCTATTTGCCTGCCGATTTCCCTTAAAACGTATATGCTTTGTTTTTCCAAAAGTTGTTCGGTTAAAGTTTTAAATTCGGGCATATTAGTCCTCCTTAATTTGCATTACCGTGATTTTAGTTTTTAAATCGTTAAAATCGACGGTAGAGTTTGCGTGCGAAATATCTTCCTTATCAAAAAGCGATAAAAATTCGTCAATTAAGGCGATATCGATTTTTGATTTTTCGGTTTTATAGTGAATAGGAATAATAAATTTAGGGTTAATCTTTTGAATACACTTAAACGCATTTTTAGCGTCTATCGTATAGTTCCCCCCGACAGGAATAAACAATAAGTCCACTTCTTTTATCGGCGAAAAATCAAAATTATCTGGATTTTCACCAAAATCGCCCATATGGCAAATGCTAATGCCGTCAACCGTAACTTTTTTAATGAAGTTTTCGCCACGAAGTTTGCCTTTTTCTTCGTCGTGAAAAGATTTAAAAGATTGAATGATAAAAGCCCCTACGACAGCCTTTTTGTCGTAGACGATTGCCTTAGCGCCGATAGCGCCGTCTATGTAGTTATGGTCGTAGTGATTGTGGCTTATTGAACAAACCGTTGGAAAAATCGGACACATTTCATAACCGATTTTAGTGAAGGGGTCAAATAATAGACTTTCCCCATTTGAAGCCGTAATGAAAACGGCTGAATGACCAAGATATGATATCTTCATAAACTCATTTTATCACGCTGTAAGCAAATTTACAACGATTAAAATAAACTTTTTTGACCAAAATTATTATTTTTTTACAAAATTAACCTTTTACGGTTTTAATTATATGTTCAGCGTAAAGTCCCGCGATATTTACGCCGGTTGATTTTTCCATGCCTAAAAAGAACGCGTTTGAGTTAACTTCACAAATATATTCGCCCGTTTCATCCGTTAATATATCTATGCCTGCATAGTCAAGGTTTAGAACCTTTGAAACTTCTTCTGCAAGCGTTTTTTTAGCGTCATCAAGTAAAACGGGCGTGCCCGTACCCCCTAATTCTACGTTTGAACGAAAATCGTTAGGGTTATATCTACACATTGCTGAAACGGCTCTTTTACCTATCGTGATAACTCTTGTATCCATACCTAAAGTACCGACTTTTTGTTGATAGATATGTGGATACATTTTAAGTTTTTCAAAAAGGGCTTTAAGTTCGCTATAATTATTCGCTATAAAAACCGACCTTCCCATTGAGCCGTAAACGTTTTTAACGATTATTGGGTATGGTATTTTTTCTTGAACTTTTTGCAAAAAATTATCGTCGGTATTTTCCGAATACATTATCGGCGAAGATATGGTAAACGGCATTTTAATATTATGGCCCGATAAAGATAAATGAGTTAGCATTTTATCGTCGCAAACGGCAATAGCATCAGCCGAATTAAAAAGTTTATAACCCATTTTTTCTAATTTACGCGCTTGGTAAATATCTTTATTAAGATAAATTATAAAATCGTACGGATAAAGATTATCGGTATTTTCGCCGATGGTAGTTAAAATTTCGTTACCTTTTAGAATATCTATCGTAACGCCACGCTTATTAAATTCTTCAACCAAACGCGCCGTTTGATTTTCGGTTGCTTCGTTAGAAAAATAACCGTTTACTATGATTGCGCCTTTCACTATTTAACACCTATTTTTTTAATAATATCGCTTGTTGCCGTTTTTGCCGAAGAAAATGCCCATTGTAGATTATAACCACCACAATCCCCGTCAACATCCAAAATTTCGCCTGTTAAATATAAGTCTTTAACGACTTTACTTTCCATTGTAGTAGGATTAACAAAATCAACGTCCACCCCACCAGAAGTTACTTGCGCGTTATCAAACCCGAAAGTGCCGGTTATATTAAATTCGTAATTTTTAAGGCTTTTAGCAAGCGATTTTGCCGTGAAATCTTGCGCGTTTTTAAGTATTGCGCGACCTATCATTTTTTGAACTAAACCCGTTAAAATATCTTCTTTATTGATATACCCTAAACTTAAACGTAAATCAATAATTTTAACCACTTCATCAAAAGAGATATTAGGTAAAAATTCAAGCGATATTTTTGGATTTTTTGCTCTTACGGCATAAGTTGATAATGAAAAAATCGCATTACCCGAAAGACCGAAATCAGTAAATAAAACTTCGCCCACTACACTTTTAACTTTTTTACCGTTATCAAATAAGGTTGCCCTTACTAACGCTTTTAAATTTTTTAAGGTTTTAGTTACTGCGTTATCGGTTTTAAGTCTAACAAGCGCAGGGTTTAATTCGGTTATAGTATGCCCTAATTTTTTTGCTAATAAATAACCGTTTCCATCAGTCCCAAAACTTTTAGATGCCGTGCCACCTGTTGCTAAAATGACACGTTTTGAGCGATACGTTGCTCCCGAAACCGTGCCAACGACAAATTCTTCGCCATCTTTTTTGATTGAGTTAACGAAAGCGTTAGTGTAAATTAAAGCATTATTTTTTTCAAGATAAAAACGCATATAATCAAGTACGGACGAGGCTTGACGCGATATCGGGTAAGCAC
>JAGCMG010000027.1 GCA_017646555.1 Clostridia bacterium
AATGATATAAGTAATCCCCGTAAACGTTTAGATATGCGTAGGTTGGACTAACCACTTCATCACTAATATTTAGACCTTTAGCAAGCCCTTTTGTGAACACGGTTTTGCCAGCGCCTAAATCACCCGATAATAATAACACTTCACCAGAAGTCAAGGTTTTAGCAAGGTTACAAGCAACTTGCATAGTTTCTTCTGCGTTTTTAGTGATAAACTCGTTTGAAGTTTTTTCGCCACCTTTATTATATACGCTATCACGCGAGTTTTGCAAATGAATTTTCCTAAAAAGATAAGATACTTTTTTGTATAAAAGTATAGTTACTATTGAAACGGCAACGCTTTTGATTGCGTTGAACGCTAAAACGTACGCCCAAAGTTCGTTAAACGTGGCGTTAGAAACGGCAGTCGGTTTAAACGGCGCACTGCCCATAAAGAACGGAAAGTTGATATATTTATTAACTAAAAGCGATATCCCCGATTGAATTATAGATGCAACGACTAACGATAAAATTACCGTAACGATACCTTTTTTAAAACGGTATAAAATGGTGGGAACGATTATAAAAGCCGTCGTTATAATGATATTAGCAAGTTCGCCAACGCCACCAGTAGTGCCGATAAAAACGTGTATGCCCTCTTTAACTAAAGTGATGATGATTGCTGGAAGTGGGCCGTACATAAACCCTGCTAATAAAACGAACACGTTAGAAAAGTCAAGTTCTAAAAAATTTGCAGGTGTGCCTGCAAAGATAGGTATTTCAAGCAAGTAGACGACTAACGATAATGCCGAAAAAACCGCCATACCCGAAATGTTTTTAACTGAAAAAGTTTGTTTCATAATACACTCCTTAACTTAAAAACACGCCCCTAAAGGAGCGCGCTAAAAGTTTAAAAATCTTTTCTCATCCGGACTATACCGTCGGTATCGGAATTGCACCGATTCGTGCTAACGCTCGCAGACTTTACTGCCGGTCGGGAATTACACCCCGCCCCAAAGATGCCTAAAATTAGGCAATATATTCTATTTATTTACAAACCTTTCCAAAAAAACCACGCATGCGTATGGTATCATTTCGTTATGGAAGAGTTTGTTTTTATTAAAGGATTATTTTTTACTGCGCTACTATTCGCGCTTTGTTTTATAGCCGTTTTTGGGCTTAAAGCCTTGCTAATTTTTAGTGGCATTTTGTCCGTTAAAAGAAAGAAAACAAAACCAAAAAAACGCGTTAAATCAAGCGACGATAAAACCCTTTATATCGACCCTAATAAAATAAACAAGATTTTAGTTAGAGCCGAAAAAGATAAATCGGCGTAAATTATTCTTCACCACCGTCGTATTTAACGACGTTGTCGCCGTCCACCCAAAGTTTTTCAAGGTTATAAAAAAGGCGCGTTTCGTCGTTGAAAATATGCACTACTACGTCGCCGTAGTCAACGATAGCCCATCTACCTTCACGCGTGCCTTCACGACGGATAGCCGAAACTTCAAGTTTATCGGTTTCTTCTTCTAAATATTCAGAAAGCGCCTTAACGTGTGGTGCTGATTTTGCCGTTGCTAACACGAAATAATCTGCAACGATAGTTTTTTCAGCAACGTGAATACTAACTATATCGGACGCCTTTTTATCGGACAAAATTTTACAAATTTGTTCGGAAAATTCTTTTGCTGTCATTTTATTCTCCCTTTTTTACGTAATAATTATATGCGTTGATTGTTTCGGTGAAAAGTTCATAACCTTTACCCGTTATGTGCGCAATTTCTTCTTTAAGCGCTTCAACAAACGCTTTATCAATGCTTTCGGTATAGAAAATCTTTCTTAAATATTCAACGCCGTCGTATTTTCTGCCCATTTCAATCATATCGGCAACGAAAATAAGTTTACCAAGCCTGCTCATAGGCGCTTTTGCCGTGGTGTGATATCTAACTGCATCTAACACGTCTTTATCGGTGATTGATAAACTGTTTTCCATTAAATACGCGCCAAGATATGCGTGAACTACTTGTTTTGGAATACCTTTATACTTAAATCCCTCAATGGTGTCAGGGTCGATATACTTTGCCATATCGTGAAGCGCAGCCGCCATAAATACTTTTTCTGGGTCAAGACCGATTTTTACACCACGCTTAAGCGATGCTACAACCACGTTTGCCGTGTGAATAAGTCTATCTTCCGGTAAATTTTCTTTTAAGTATTCAAGGTACGGATTAGATTTATATAAGTTTTTCTCGTCGATATATTCGGCGATTTCTTTAGGAACAAGCCCTTCAAGCGATAACGCAAACGACGAATACATTCTAACTTTGGTTGATGAAAGTTCAGAGCCTTGATACGACAACTTAATAAAATTTTTGCCATATTTACGCTTAAACGATTTCATTTCAGCGTCGATATCGGTATAATTTCCGTCACGGTCAACCACTACGATTTCAGCGTTTTGCGTAATGACGTCGGTATTTTTCCACTCTGAAAAATCAGTTAAGTTATCCCCACCGATAATTAAATAAAGTTCGTCCTTTTTATGCAATTTTTTAAAGTAAAGAACGGTTTCAAAAGTAAAACTTTTACCACCCTTTTTAATTTCAAAATCGCTTATAACTTCATCATCAGCGTTAAAGGCAAGTTTTAACATATTCACCCTGTCCGTTGGCGAAGTGCTTGTACGAATTGCTTTAAGTGGTGAAATATAAGTCGGCACGATATAAACAAGGTCAAGACCAAGTTCTTGTTTAGCCGTTTTAACCATTGCTATATGTTCGTTATGAACGGGGTCGAAAGTCCCACCGAAAATACCTATTTTCATATTTCTTCCTTATCAATTTTATTGTGCTATTAGTATACCACTATTTTTTGCCGTTTTCAAGACTTTTATTATTTTAAAGTTATATTTTTAAATATTTTAGGACAAAATTTAAGTAAAAATTCAACTTTTTTAGGTGCTTTTATGAAAAATTTTGCCTTAAATCTCTTTTTAGATACACTTTTTTGCTTTTTTGCGTGCTTTTTTCTATTACTAACGGTTTTATCTTATTATTTATCGCATTTTTTTACGCTGTTTATTTCAATCTTTTTATCGCTTTTTGTTTCGGCGTTAGTTTTTTTGAAACTAAAAAATAAACGGTTATTAAATACGCTTACCAAAAAAGAAAACGCGCTAAAATTTAGCGTTATAAATAACTTTTGCTTACTTAACGAAAATCAACAAATAGACGAACTTAAAAAAGCCTTGACGATAAGCGAAAACACTCTTTACACCACTAAAAACAGCGTTACGATAAACGACGATTTTATACTAAAAGTAAAATTCGGCTTTTACACTTTAACCCCTGCAGATATTTCCGAAGTTTACAAAAAAATTAAATCAAAAACTAAAAAAATCGCTCTTTTTTGCTATAAATATTCCCCTGATGCTGAAAAATTAGCGCAAAAATTAGGCGTTACTTTAATTGACGAAAGTAAAACATTTGCGCTTTTTAAAAAAGCAAACTATTACCCTGAAATTAAAATTGACTTTAACGAAGAAAAACTGTCGTTTAAGCAAATTTTTAACTCTTTGCTTGTGAAAAAGAACGCCAAAAACTACCTTTTTAGCGCTATTATGATATTTTTACTGTCCTTTTTAAGCCCACTTAAATTTTACTACGTTCTATTTGGCTCTTTTTTAACAATTTTAGCAATTTTATCAAAATTTTACGGTCAAGAAAAACCCAAAAATGCGTAATTTTTTGATTTTTCGCTAAATTATCAATCCTTAAATTTTGCATTTTTTATCGTTTTTTAAATTTTAACCAAAAATAAAAGCCACCGTTTCGGTGGCTTTTTTACTGAATTTTTATTAGTATTCGATACGTCTTGCGTTCTTTTTATCGGATTTTCTATAAAGCACTACTTTTTTACCGATTGCGCAGATAAATTCAGCGTTTAATTTTTCGGCAAGTTCTTCGCCGACTTCAAACGCGCCGTCCGGCGAATTGTCTAAAACCGAAATTTTTATAAGTTCTCTTTTATCAAGCGCGTCGGAAAGCGCTTTTATTAAATTTTCATTAACGCCTGCTTTACCGACTTGCATAATCGTATCTTCAGTTGATGCTATTGCTCTTAATTTTGCTCTTTCTTTTGAAGTAAACATAATTCTTTCCTTTTAATCTACAAATTCAAATTCGCTATCGGCAATAATAATTGTCGAGCCGTTAGTTGCGCCCATTTTGCGAAGTTCTTTAAATATACCGCGGTCTTTTAACACCTTTTGCATATACGCCATTGAGTGGAAGTCGCTCATAACTACGTTACGCTTTAACACTTCAACGAGTGAACCCGTAATTTCAAACACGCCTTCTTCAAGTTGTTCAATTTCGTAATAAAGCCTATCAGGTTTAACGTAATTGAATTCTTCGTATTCAAGTGGTGCTACAGGTGGAATGTCTTTTAATACTTCAACCACCTTTTCGATTAAATCTTTAGTGCCGTTGCCGTCGATTGCCGAAATAGGCACAACCGTAACGCTATCGCCTAATTTTTCCTTAAACGCTTTTAAGTTTTCCTCAGCACCGAAAATATCACATTTATTAGCCACGACGATTTGCTTTAATGACGCAAGTTTTTCGCTATACGCTTTAAGTTCTTGATTGATTTTAAGATAATCGTCGTACGGGTCGCGCCCTTCTATACCAGAAACGTCTACCACGTGTACTATCATTCTCGTTCTTTCAATGTGTTTTAGAAAGTCTATGCCAAGCCCAGCGCCGTCGGCTGCACCTTCGATAAGACCAGGAATATCGGCTGCTACGAAACTTTCGTCGTAATAACTAACGACGCCTAAATTTGGCGAAAGCGTCGTAAAATGGTAGTTTGCAATCTTTGGTCTTGCCGACGAAATTTTAGATAAAAGCGTTGACTTACCTACGTTAGGAAAACCAACAAACCCTACGTCAGCAATAGTTTTAAGTTCCATAATAATGGTCTTTTTTTCAGTCGCTTCACCTTTTTGCGAAAAGTGTGGTGCGTGGCGTCTTGAAGTCGTAAAACGCGCGTTGCCTTTACCACCTTCGCCACCGACTAAAATGGTCTTTTCTTGACCGTCGTTAAAAAAGTCCATTAAAATTTCACCACTTTCTTCGTCTTTAACGACCGTGCCGGTTGGAACTAATAACACAATGTCTTGCCCTGCTTTGCCGTAACAGTTTTTAGGCATACCGTTTTCACCGTCACCTGCAAAGAATTTGGTTTTATAATAATATTCAAGCAAACTTGAAACGCGTTTGTCGGCGCGAATAATAACGTCGCCACCTTTACCACCGTCGCCACCGTCTGGGCCACCGTTAACTACGCCTTTAAAATGTAAAAACGAATTAGCACCGTCGCCACCGTTGCCTGCTTTTACCGTGATTTTTACTTTATCAATAAACATAACTATTTCCTTTTTTTAATATTCTTCTCACAAAGTGCGTTCACTATACAATTTTCACAATCGGGATTTGTCGCTTTGCACACGCGTCTACCGTGATAAATTAAATAGTGGTGTGCTTTCGACCAAACCTTTTTGTCAAGTATTTTATTGAGTTGAAGTTCGGTTTTTAATACGTTATCGGCTTTAGCAAGCCCCATACGATTAGCCACCCTAAAAACGTGAGTGTCTACCGCAATAGCGTCGCCTTTAAAATACACCGAATACACTACGTTAGCCGTCTTTCTGCCAACCCCCGCTAAAGTGCGTAACGGTTCAATTTTATCGGGAACGGTGCCGTCAAACTTGTCCATAATATCCTTTGATGCCGAAAGTATATGCTTTGCTTTTGAACGATATAATCCACAAGAATATATCTTTTTTTCAAGTTCTTCTTGCGATAGCGAAAGCATTTTTTCAGGCGTGGAATATTCCTTAAAAAGCGTTTTTGTAACCTTATTAACGCGCTCATCTGTGCACTGTGCAGATAAGATTACCGCGATTAAAAGTTCGTACGCTGTGGAATAGTTTAACGCAGGCTTATCGTCGTAAACGGTGGATAAAATTTGTATTATATTTTCAGCCGTTTGTTTTTTCATTAACTTATATTAACACAATTTTTAATTTTTTACAATTATTTTAACGCGTAACGCTTATTTTTAAGTGAATTACTCAAAATATAAATACGGTCGGCGTTCTGCGCGCCGACCTTTTTGTTAATTTACGATTTTTATAAAACTATTCCCACCACGAATACTAACCGTAAAAATACCCGTAAAACTTGCGTAGTTTCGCTTTTTTAGAACGGCTTTTATTCCCATAATATCGTTTGAAAAAATTTTCACAGATAGTCCACACCCAACTCCAGCCTCTTTAGGCGTTGGAATTAACGCTACCTTATAGCCTGATAATGATAAAAGTTCTTTAAACGACGACGAGTCCGTTCTTGAGCGAAACGAAATCAGTATATAATCCATACCTTCTCCATTGCATAAAATTTTAACCCTTGCTATATATTATATTATTAAAAAACCGTTTTAGTTACGGTATATAGGAGTGATTGATGATTTATTTTGACAACGCCGCAACTAACGGTTTTAAAATTTGCGCCGTTACCGACGCTTGCACAACAGTCTTAAAACACCTTTCGGCAAACCCCGGTAGAAGCGCGCATAGACTTTCTTATAAAGGTGCTGAAATAGTTTATTCGGCAAGAGAATCTGTTAGAAAACTTTTTAATGCAAAAAGCGTTGATAGAATTATTTTTACGCAAAATTGCACGCACGCATTAAATCAAGCAATTTTAGGTTTAGTTAAATCAGGCAAGGTCGTTACGACTGTTTTTGAACATAATTCCGTACTACGCCCCCTATACTTTTTAAAAAACAAGGGCGAAATCGACCTTGAAATAGTCTCGCCTAAAACCGACGATTTTTCAGCCGATATACTAAGTAAAGTAACCGATAACACCACAGCCGTGATTATGACGGGTGCGTCAAACGTAACGGGCGAAGTTTTGCCGTATAAACAAGTAGGTAAAATTTTAAAAAGCAAAAATATACCTTTAATCGTTGACGGTGCGCAACTTGCAGGACATAAAAAAATTGACGTTATTTCTGATAACATTTCGCTACTTGCCGTGCCGGCGCACAAAGCACTCAACGGCGTAATGGGTTCGGGCGCGCTTGTAATTAACACCGACCTACCTTTAACACCTATAACTTTTGGTGGGACGGGTACGGAAACTTTTTTAGAAAATCAACCCGAAGTATTGCCCGAAAAGTTAGAAAGTGGTACGCTTAATCTTCCCGCAATAGCAGGGTTTTACGAAGGCGCGTTGTACACGCAAAAAAACTGCGAACGCTTTGGCTCTATCTTAAAAGAAAAAACGGCGCTTATTATCGACGGGCTAAAAAATATCGACGGCATTAAAATCTATTCTAAGCCAAACGAGTGTGGAATAGTAGCGTTTAATATTTTTGCAACCGATAGCCAAATTATAGCAGGTCGATTAGATAGCGAATACGATATAGCCGTGCGTGGTGGTTTTCATTGTGCACCACTTATTCATAAACATTTAAAAACCGATACTTTAGGGGCAGTTAGAGTTAGCCTTTCCCCACAAAACACTACGAGTGAAATAAATTTATTTTTATTCGCTATGCGCCAAATTGCTAAAACTTTATAAAACGACGGGGTACGCCCCCGTCGTTTTTATATTTTTATCTTAATTAATTTTCTTCCTTTTTAATTTTTCGGCTAAATCGTAAAGTTTTTTACGCTTTTTATCATCAAGCATAGGCGATAAAAAGGAAACGAATTTATCTATATCTTCGTCGGTAAGCGTGCCTTTTTTTCGCGATTTTTCGGCTTCGATATAGATAGCCTTTAAAAGTTCGTCTTCCGATTTACCGTCGTAGTTTTGCGCTATTTTAGTAATCATAGCGATTAAGTCGGCATTGTTTGGGTTTTTGCTTTTATCCCCGTTTTGCGTTTTAGAATAACTGTTAAAATCTTGCATATTCACTCCTTTAAATTTACTTGCACATTTTTATTTTATGCTAATCATACAATATAATGTCAGTGGAGGCGATATGGATTTTTTAGAAACAATCCTAAATTTAATTTTTGGCGAAGAAAAAAGCAGGGGTATTAAACACCTGCTTGAAAATTTAATAAATAATAACTTTGACTTTTTATCAGCGATAAAAAGCGTTGATATGAATACGCTTTTACCACTTTTAACAAGTTTTTTTAGTACGAACGAAAATAGTTCTACTATAAAAACTGATGATTTTGCCGAAAGCAAAGTAGACACTTTTGATATAGAAAAAATTTCCGGAAAAGACCTTGCAACGCGCTTAAATAATGCTTTTATTGAGATTTAAGGCGCATTTTGGAACATAACGGTATAATGAAACCTGTCCACTATGCGTTATTTAGTTCAAGCGCACGGGCAAAGCCGTTTTCAAATAATACGGCGTTTTGAGATAGCGGAATTATGCCTTTATTATGAATATTAGTCGTTTTATCAGGCCAGTAAATATACGCCGTCGTGAGTTTTATAGCCGTGCCTTTTTTGCTTACGAAAGTAGTTTGCATTATACCTTTGCCGTAAGTTTTAGCGTTTTCAGCATTTTCGTCGTTAGTGATAACTAAATTTTCTCTTCTTAAATCGCCGTTAACGATAAGTGCGCCGATTAAACACTCACTTGCTGATGCAGTTCCTTCGTTGGCTAAAACGGTTAAACGCGAAACGGGAACGTAGTTGTTTTTTTGAGTAACGTAGTCTTCGTAAGAGCCGTCTTTATATTTTGCGCGCGTTACGGTTTTTTGTTTAGCCGTACCTTTTAATAAATACGACGCGATATCAGTAAGGATATCCATTTGCCCACCACCGTTATTGCGCAAATCTAATATAAGTTTAGTTTTACCTTTTTGAGCCAAAGTTTGCATCACTAACGCAAATTCTTCCACAGCGTTACCGTTAAACGCCGATAATTCTATATACGCTGTATTTTCGTCAAGTCCTGACTTTTCAGCGCCAGTTATCGTCTTTTTAACGGGTTTTTTACCGTACTCACTTTCAAAAATGACGGTGGACGCGTTATCATAATAACGAACGTACGATTCAATATATGACTCTCTTGATACGACAATCGGTGTGCTTATCCCCTCAACTTCCAACTCAAATTCAACGCCTTGCGCGCTTTTATTAAGTTCGGTTTTTAAGTTATTTGCAGTAATTTCTACACCGCCGATTTTGACGATTTTTTTACCGATTAAGTTAACGCCTGCTTTTCTTACAGCCTTATCAAGTGGCGAATTAAAACTAATCGAATATATTTTATTGTAATCGTTGACGGTTCCCCCTAACGATACCCCTACACCGAAGAAGTTGCCATTATCCCCTGCTAAAACGCTTTGGTATTCGGATTTAGTATAATACTCTGAATACCTATCTAAAAGCCCTTTGTTTGAAGAAACAAGTTTAGTACCGTTATCGATAATATTGATATAATCCCCAGCAGTGAAATTGCGAACGTTGCCATTTTCGTCAAGTTCCATATAATGTGCGTCGATTTGTTCAATCATCCACTCGAGTTCGGAATACTTGCCCCCACCAAAGACTGCCTCTACAAAATATCCTGCCGTGAATATAGCGCATGCAACCAAAACGGCAAGAACGCTCAATAGTATTTTTTTATTTTTAGTCATTTTACACCTTTATTTAATAAGTTTAAAGAGCATAGTTACAAGTCTAAAAGTAACGGCGTCGGAAAATTTACGAATATTTAAGCCCGTTTCCCTTTCAATTTTATCAAGCCTATACATTAAAGTATTTCTATGAAGATAGAGTTTTCTTGAAGTCTCACTAATGTTAAGACTATTTTCTAAAAATTCTTCTGCCGTTAAAATCATTTCGGTATCGGTGAAAATTTCCCTTGCGTTTTCGTCGAGCAATACTTCAAGCGATTCGCTTAACTTAAGTTTAGGCAAATCTTCAAGCATTTTTAATAATACGTACTCTTTAAACGAGTGAATTTCACCACGACTATTCATAATCGCGCTCATTCTAACTGCCATAAGCGCTTGTTGGTATGAATTACTTACTTCAAAAATACTCTTAACGCTACCACCAACGCCGATATTCACCGACGCGCCCGTTTCTTCCTTAACTGATTGCGCTAAAAAACTTGCAAAATCGTTTGCCGATTGATAGTCGTTAGCATCATCCGTAGCGAATTTAACGTACGCAAAATGCGTGTCGTCCATAAGCGTGAAAATATCGCCGTCGTCTTCCCCAAACGAAGTTAATACGTCAGCAATTTCACTTCGGCGCATAGTGTTGATTGAAATAACCAACACGAAACACGACTTATTTGGCGTAGAATACTTTCTTTCAAAGTTTTGAATTTGTGTGTGATTGCACTCACCTAAAAGCACGCTTTTTAAGTATTCGGGTTTAGAGAGCGCAAGTTCCGTGCCCGACGCGTTTTCGATAAGTTCGGAAACTAAAAACGCGTAATTTTTTTCAACGACGGAAACCCCGCGAATATACCCTATAAGCCCCGCGTTGCGATATTTAACTTTAAAATAAGTATTGCCGTTTAACGCATCTTGATACACGCCGTTAAAATTTTTGGTTGACGGCGCTAAAATTTCACGCATTGGTGTGGTTGATGCAGAATATTTCATCCCGTCCGAAAAGACCACTATATCAATACCCGTTTTTTCTTTTATACCTTTAAGCAATAAATTGAGTTCTGAATCCATAATTTCTCCTTGTTTTATTAGTATACACTAAAAAAAAGGAATTTTCAAGGCTTTTGTGCAAATTGCCCAAATTATATAAAAATTCGCCATTTATCGCCGTGTTTTGACTAATTTTACTTGAAAAATTGCATAAACGCTAAAATTAAAGTCAAAATTTTGTATATTAAAAGCACCCAAACGGGTGCTTTTTTATTTTTTAACCATAATAATTTTGATAAAAATCAGTATCGCCCATATCTCGCGGTGAATCGGAACGCCAAATATAAATATTGCGATAATACCTGTCCCCCGTATTTTCTTGGAAATCAACAAAGTCCTCATACGTAATTTCAGTTATTTCTTGAAAAGACTGTAACGACCTATTTGGGAAATATCCTAAAACGGGGTACGACATATCAGGAAAATACAAACTTAACAAGTCAAAATCCAGCGACGTAAAAGTATTGACGGTGTAATAAAGCGTATAAACCTGACTGTAACTCAAGTTAGAATCAACGTCGTAAATTCTAATTTCATACACTTTCGCTTGTTGAACGAAATATAGCGCGTTAACGTTACTTTCCCCATCCACGACGAAGGTTAAAGTAGTGTAAGGCGTGCCCGTTCCTAAAGCGTTATCACACCAACCAACGAAATAATAATACTGCGCAAGTATTACGTTAAGTTGAATAGCTTCACCGCCGTTAACCGAAATAGTGTTCATAGTCAAGGTAAAAGTGGTGTCTTCCGTAACGATATACGACCAAACAAGAGTATTGCCGTTATATAACGAAAATGCGTTAGCCACGTACGGGTAGAGCGATATTGCTGTATTTTCAACGGCAATAACGTCGCCGTCTTCGTAAACGTTACCCTCTGAATCAACCCATTTATCGGAATAATCAGCAAGCGTTTCGGTTAAAACGAATTCCCCACCGTATAAACACGGGTGCGAATATATTAAAGCCCCGTCGGAAGTATAATAATAAATACCCGTAACTAAATCACTCACGGTTGCGTTATCAAACGTTCCAACCGAATATATAGCAGGGTCTTTGTAAACTTTAAAGTTATTAGGCAATTCATCACCGTCTTCACCAAAGGCGTATTGACTAACGGTAGGCGTAGCGGTAAAAATAACTGCTCTTAATGACGAACAATTCATAAACGCGTTTTGCATAATTTCCGCATCAGCCACGTCAACTACTACGATTTCCGTCGTAGACACGGCAAAAGCATTTTCCGAAACGTAAACGCCGTTTTGACCTAAAAGGTCAGATAAATATACTCTTTCAGCGTTACCTAAATAACCAACGAGCACCTTTCCAACAACTATGGCTCCCGTTAAATTATCGTTTAATATTTTGGTACCTTGTAAAGCACTTAAATTTATATTGCGTAAATAATCGCCCGTAAAATATTGCAAGTTACCACAATCAGCAAACGCCATCTCGTTAGCCGTAACAACGTTATTTAAATTAATAGTTGTTATATTAGTTTTTCCTGCAAATGCGTAACTTTCTATAATACTTACGCTGTCGGGTACGTTATAAGTAGTTCCGTATAACATACACGCTTGTATAAGTTTGTTTCCGTTAACACTATCTAATTCTATAAGAGAGTTGTTTATAGACGTATATTTGGTGTTTGCGCTATTGACGAAAATACTCTCAAGATATTGACATTTTGCAAACGCCCCTATTCCTATATCTTCCACGCTTGCAGGTATAGTTATACTACCTTTGCCCGTGTTGTAAAACGCCATATTCCCTATGCGCTCTAACCCACTTGGCAAAGAAAAATCATATAAATTAGTGCAATCCTTAAAAGCTTCGTCACCGATTTCCTTTAACGCGCTAGGCATTGTCACTCTTGACAGTAAATACATCCCCTCAAAAGTATTAGGCTCAATCTTGGTTATCGTTTCAGGAATAGTTAAATAAATATGCGATAGCGGTGCACCTAAATTTTCTAATGCGCGACTTTTAAACGCACCCGAATCAATTTCCGTTACAGGCTTGCCTAAATAGTAGCTTGGCACTGTAAAATTATATTGCATTTCATATCCTTTGCTACCCATATACTTGTATGAGGTTATGTTTCCATTATCATCCTTAATAGGCGCAAATTTCATTTGCAGAGAACTGTTATTTGCGACAGGATTATAATTGACTGTTTCTAAAGTATCAAGTACTTTGTCCATTATACAATCAACATATATTTGAGTATTGTGTGTTATAGGAAAAATACTTTGTGCTACATAATCGTGGTCACTTGTTGTAACATCACGGCTATCTTTATATTTTTTATTGTTTGGCATACGTTCTTGTTCTTCTAAATACTCATCATATCTAGTTGCACCTAAATACTCTACATTAGTGTTATTAATTTGCCCTTTTCCTAATTGAGAATTTTTATGAACAAATAAATCACCATTAAAATTACCCCATCCAGACCAATTCCAATAAATACTAATATGACTATTCAAATATTTCAAAAGTTTATCACTATTAATTGTAAAGTCTCCAAAAGCAATATTTGGTGCTATTTTATTAGCAACCTTAGCATTTAAGTTGTTTATATTCCCGATAAACCCAAAAAGATTATATCGAATAGAAAATAAATCAACCCCCAACTGAATATCAGCAACAATATTATATAATTTCTTCAAATTGGAGTTTTCCATTAAATCTTCGTAATGATTATAAACATCAGTCTCAAAAGCCTCTAATCCATAATAAAAATTTGAAGACGTTGCAATAGTCGTAAAATTAATATTTGAATATAAAGCATTATAAAAATTATTCCAACGGGTAACCATTCCCGATTGCTTGTTTGAATTATTTATATCGTAATATGCAGTATTCGTGCTAAAACTTTCATAAACTATGCTTAATGCATCTGAGCCAAAATACGGCGTGCCTATGCTTATTAAATTATCTACCATATCTGGGTGGTCTAATGCGTATTGCATATTTGTTAACCCACCACGGCTATGCCCCACAAGGTTAAATTTAGGCAAATACCCTTTTACATCAGCATATTGATAAGCAATAATACTCAACATAAAATTAAATTCATGGTAAGTTTCCATATTGCCTTGCCCAGCATTAATAAAGTTTACTAAAAATATGCAATGATTACTAAAATTTAAACTTGTTTCTTTAGGCGTTTGATTATCTCCTGTTTTAACAATTTTTCTTACGTCATTATTAGTATTGATGGTAAGTTTATAAAATGCGCATTTATATTGCTTTTCGCCCACGTCCACCCCATAAATATCCACATAATAAATATTAGCGTTTTTCCTTCTTGCCAATTGATATGGTATAGAGCCTTCATGTAAATAAAACCCTTTGGCGTCGCCTGCTCTTTCAACATCTGTTAAATGATAGTTATTGCTCCAAGCCTCCGCGCCACAGCCAACACCAGGGGTAAAAATAGTAATATCAGTAGTAGTCGCTACCTCATTATTATTTTTGTTATAGTGTCTGTCCCCCGAAGGTTTATCTATATAATAACTAACGTATTTATCTGATGAGCCACCACCGTAACTACAATCATATGTATTTGTCACAGAATAAAATTGTAAAGATGATAACGTTTCCGGCTTTATAAAATACCCGTTAGCATTTACGTCTGCACTTGCCGTTACGTAATTAACACTAAAAAAGCCTACCCCCGATAACACTGTAATTAATACTAAAATTATAATTGCAATCTTTTTCTTCATAGTATAACCTCCTTAATTTATTTTTTGTATTTCGATATAGTCAGCACGAAAACCTATATACTCTCTTGCATTTTCCGCATAACCTGCATACTTAATTTCTTCACTATCAAAATCATACTCAAAGAAAATCGGTGGTGCCCAACAATATAAAAAAGCCCCCAGCACGGCTCCTGCTAGACCAGCATCCTCTATTGCTTGATAAGCATTACTCCCCGAAAAAACAATAAATATCCTATCATCAAACGATACTACACTAATATATTCACCAAAACTGTTTTCTTTTTCATAATAATAGCCAACACCTTTTTCATCAAAAATTTGTTTTAATTTTGCTCCCGCTGGACTTTTTTCTATTATGGACGAAACGCTAACTTCTTTTGTTTTGATATCTTTAAATCTTGTAATTCCTATTTTAGAATGCTTTGTTTTTCTTTCAAAACCGTATTTATCATATTTAACACTAAAATATGAATTATGAACTTGCACATCATTTAAACTATCGTGATACAATAATTTATAACCGTCGATTTCTTTTTCAACTTGCATAATCGCTTGTAAAACTTGTTCAGATTTTGGCACTTTTTCAGTTTCCTTACAAGAACAAGTAAAAGCCATTATTAAAATAAGCGATAAGATTAAACATATTAATTTACTAATTTTTTTCATAATGGATTATCTCCTTTGTAAAATTTAACGCGTGGCGTTTTTCTACTATTATTATACTTTACGACTGCGCCGTTTGTCAATAGCGAATTTTAAGAGAGTTTGTCGATTGATTTTATCATTACTAAAAAATTTTGCATAAAAAAAACGACCACGAAAAGTGGTCGTTTTAATTTTTAATTATTCGCCGAGTTGAGCCTTTTTATCTTCTAAATTTCTTGCTAAAATGGTCATTTCCGTTTCAGCGTCAAACATATGAGAGTGAGCAAGGTCAAGAGCAAGTTTAACGATATCATTAGGTTTAGTTTGCGAACGGCTATCAACTCTTGCAATTACTGTAGAAGTATCGTCAACGATAGATTCAACGTTAGCACTTTCTTCTAAAGCAGACTTGGTCTTACAGTAAAGTTGCATTTCAGCACCGAGCATTTCGGTAATATCAACGCTTACGTCAATGGTTGGGAAACCAGTTCTTTCAATGTATTCTGGGTCGTCGTGAAGGTCTTCAGGTCTGATACCGAATACGATTTGCTTACCGGTGTTAACGTATTCGCTAGGATTTAATAAAAGTTCAGCCTTTTCTTTAGGAAGTTTAACTTTATCAGCGCCGAATTCAACGAAGATATCTTTGCCGTCAGAAGTTAAAGTTGCGTTAAAGAAGTTCATTTGAGGTGAACCGATAAAGCCTGCAACGAATTTATTAACTGGGAAGTCGTATAAGTTTTGTGGGGTATCAACTTGTTGAATAAAACCGTCTTTCATAACAACGATTCTAGTACCCATTGTCATTGCTTCAATTTGGTCGTGGGTAACGTAAATGAAAGTGGTTGCAAGTCTATGGTGAAGTTTAGTAATTTCGGTTCTCATTTGAGCACGAAGTTTAGCGTCAAGGTTTGAAAGAGGTTCGTCAAGTAAGAATACTTTAGGTTCACGAACGATAGCACGGCCGAGCGCAACACGTTGACGTTGACCACCAGAAAGAGCCTTTGGCTTTCTGGTTAAGTACATTTCGATACCTAAAATTCTTGCTGCTTCTCTAACTCTTGCGTCGATTTCAGCCTTTGGCATTTTACGAAGTTTAAGACCGAAAGCCATATTATCGTAAACTGACATATGAGGATAGAGTGCGTAACTTTGGAACACGAACGCAATATCTCTATCTTTAGGAGAAACGGTGTTCATAAGTTTGCCGTCGATATAAAGTTCGCCAGCGGAAATTTCTTCAAGACCAGCAATCATACGAAGGGTGGTTGACTTACCGCAACCAGATGGTCCTACGAAAATGATAAATTCTTTATCTTGAATATCAAGGTTAAAGTCGGTTACGGCTGTTACACCGGAATCGTAAACTTTATAGATGTTTTTAAGCAATAAACTTGCCATAAAAAAGTCCTCCGATAGTATTTTTGTTACATATTTATTGTACTACTTTTTAGGTAAAATATTCAATTACAATATACACAAATAAACCACTATAATTTGTGTAAACTTGCACAAAAAACGAAATTTTTATCGCTATTTATGAAAATTTATCTCTTTAATAATTGAATTTATTTAACCGCAAAGTAAAAGCCCCTCTTTTAGCGGGGCTTTTTATAATTAATCTAATTCGTCTAAGGTTAATTTGTATGCAGGTAGGCATTCGTTCATAAAGAATTTTACTTCGTCACGCTTTGATGATAATAATTCTTTACCGATTGCTTTTTCTGCTTTTTTGTATTCGGTATTGCCCGATTTTAATTCGTCTAAACACTTTAAATACGCCGATATTCTATCGGCATACTTAACGATTTTATATTCTTCCGTTTCTTCGTCGGGTAAAACAAAAGTCGTATATTCTTCCTTTAATTCTTCCGGCAACATATTAAGAAGTCTTTCACAAGCCGTTTTTTCAAGCCCTTTATAAGCCGTTTTAATTTCAGGGTTGAAATACTTAATAGGCGTTGGTAAATCACCCGTAATGACTTCGCCCGTTTCGTGATATTGCGCAAGCAATACCACCTTTTTTTCATCAATATTGCCACCGAATTTTTTATTCTTTATTAAAGCAAGCGCGTGAGCAATCGTCGTTACTTGCCAACTGTGTTCCATAATATTTTCTTCTTTAACCGAATACATAAGCGACCAGCGCTTAATAAATTTCATACGGTTTAGAAACGCCCAAAATTTAAACATAATCCCCCCCCATAGTTAAAGTATTAGTATTTTAACATAAACCGTACTTTTTTGCAAGTGGGGGAATTAATTAATCGTAAGTTTCGAGCAAGTTAGCGTTTAACTTTTCAACTTCCAAGCAAAAACCTTTTGAAGAAAACAATATCGCACCACCGATTATAACTAAAGCGACGTCAATAAACACGTAAGAATTATAAACTATACTATACGCTAAAAAATTCGTTGCGCCTTCGCCAACTGCGTACGCGCCAAACGCGAACACCCCCGCCAAAACGTGAGAAAACGCTCTGAAAAATCCACCTATGAACGCCGAAATGCCGAATTTTAATTGTGGAATATTGTTGAAAATTTTAGTTCCGTTTAAAACACCCGAAAAAGCCGTCATTGCAAATGCGAGTGGGTAGTCTAGCAAGAACTGTGCAGGATGAACGATATAAGGGTCTTGAACGGCTTGTAAAAGTCCGTAAATAAGTCCGACGATTAAGCCTTTTTTCATACCGAAAGCATAAGAATAAAGCATAATAGGTAACATTGAAAAGAGCGTTATAGAACCACCTTGTAGCCAAAGCCCTTCAAACTTAATGAACGATAACCCAAACGAAAGTGCCGTGCAAACGCCTGCCGTCGCTATACTTTTCGTAGTGAACGCAAGTTTATTCTTATCAACCAAAAACGCCGTTACGACTAATCCGATAATTAAAATTGCAGAGAAAATATAAAGAGCAAGCGAGTTAAACTTGGAACTTTCAGCCGTGTAATAGCCGTCGCCCGAAATGTTACGCGAATAATAAATCGCGATTAAAACTATCGTTACTATTACTGCAACACCTAAAGAAACAACGCTAACCCATTTGAAAGGTTTAATATTCTTTTCTTTTTTCAATAAGAAATAACCTAAAACGAATAAAATAAGCGCTATACTTAAAGTAATTAAGATAGGTAAAAATACAAAATTGATAATGTCTAAACTAACCCACTTTTCTTCTAAATACGCCTTGTCGTAATGCTTTAAAATTTCAAAAACGAGCATCACGATACCAACTATTAACGCGAAAACGGTAAAAAGTAGAAACCCTAATTTAACAGTTTTATTAAACGCGGTTTTTTTAATAAAATAAGTTAACACGCACGCTAAAATAAAGGCTGTTAAAACGCCAACCGTTACCCACTTGATAATGGGGAAAATTTTGTCCACGGTATAATCAACCGCTAATAATGAAAACATAAAACACTCCTTTTCGCTATTGATTATAGGCTATAAAACAATATTTATATAACCTTGAGACGTAAAAAAACGCCCACTTATAATAGGTGGACGAAAAAACGGCTTTTCCTTCAAGCATTACCTTGCGGATTCAATGGTATAATCTCAGCCAAACGGCACCCATAGCGAATATTTAATTTAGTATGATTATTATAACACTCTATTTTTGCTATGTCAAACGAATTTTATAACGCTATAAAATTTTTTAAATTTCGACCACATAAAAAATATATTGAAAAAATCTAACGATTTTTAAAAATACCGCGCTAAAACGCTTTACTTTTATTTTTTTTTGGTGTATAGTGTAATTACCGTTTAAGATTACTTGACGGCAAAAGTTCGCTCATCATTTTCCCCCTTATCATATATTATTTCAGGAAGCAATTAACTATGTTAGTTGCTTTTTGAATTTTAAATAACTTTTATTCTAAAAGTTATTTAAAATCTTTTTTGTTAACTTATTTAGGGTGAGCGATAAGTTGTATTACTATCATTTTTTATCAAGTCTTTATCGTATGCAAAAAAGCATTTTAAGGATTACCGAAAAGTTATTTAAAATCTTTTTTGTTAACTTATTTTATATGAGTGGCAACTTGTATTACTATCATTTTTTTAATTAAAAAGGACAAGCAGGAATTTTGCTTGTCCTTTTAATTTTAGTAACCGTATTTGGTTTTATTTTTAATAATACAAATAAAGCATATGATGAACGCCAAAATTTCTGATAAAATTGCCGATAGCCATATGCCGTTGATTTGTAAAAATATAGGCAAAACGAACACGCAAAGCATTTGGAAAACGAGCGTTCTTAATATTGAAACGAACGCCGAAATTAGCCCGTTGTTTAGTGCCGTAAAAAACGACGAAGTAAATATGTTTATGCCCGAAAAAATAAACGAAAAGGCAAATATTTTCATAGCGTTCGTCGTAAAACTTAATAAGTCGGCACTATACGCAACGAAAACTGCCGATAGTGGTTTAGAAAGCAAAAACCCAACGATAGCCATTATTCCGCCCGTTAAAATGGTCAAAAAGCAACTCTTTTTTAGTATATTTTTTAGTTCAAGTTGATTTTTCGCGCCGTAGTTAAAGCCGACAATAGGTGCTGTTCCTATAGAATAACCTATGAACACGGCGTTAAATATAAAGCCTAAATACATTAAAATTCCGTACGCGATAACACCACTTTCGCCAGCGTATTTTAATAATTGTATATTAAAGACTATGCCGACAAGCGACGCTGAAATGTTTCCCAAAAATTCGCTTGAACCGTTCGTCATTGCTTTAATTATATTTTTTGCTTTAAAATTAGGTTTGGTTAACCTTAATAAACTGCTATTGTTTTTAGAAAAATAAATAACGGCGATTAACGCACTTACGCCTTGCGCTGTGATAGTGGCAATTCCTGCGCCTGCTATTCCCCACTTAAATACTAATATAAACAGAGCGTCAAGCGCCATATTAGTTACCCCTGCTATAACTGATAAAATAAAGCCTAAATTAGGTTTTTCTGCCACCATACAAAAGGTTTGGAATAGGTTTTGTAGCATGAAAGCCACTTCGCCAAGGATTAAAATTCTACCGTAAGTGATAGCGTATGGCAACATTTCGGGCGTTGCGCCAAGCAAAAGCGCAAGTTTAGGTACGAAAAAATAGCACACGGCAGAAATTATTACAGCAACGATAATAGTAAAATACACTATTCCCGAAAAGATTTTATTAGCCTCTTCTTGTTTGCCTTCGCCAAGTTTCATTGCAACTAATGCCGAACCACCTGCGCCAAACATAAAACCTATCGCGCCGATAATCATTATTAACGGAAAAATTAAATTGAGCGACGCAAAAGGTATTCCCCCAACGAAGTTTGAAACAAAAACACCGTCAACGATACTATAAATAGATATAAAAACCATCATCAGTATCGGCGCAATAACTGCCTTAAATAACTTTTTATAGGTAAAATGGTCCGATAATTTAACAGCCATTATCTTCTCCCAAAAAATTTAATGATTTACTTTTGGTATTATAGTAAAATAAATACAAAAAGTCAACAATAGCCACGCCGATAAAAACAATTAAAATTAAAAGACAAAAAGAAAAAATCAAAGCACTAAAAAAGGCACCTTTCGGTGCCTTTTGTTTTATACGAATGCGTTGCCTTTATTAACCATAGAGATTGATAATTTATCAATTTCTTTTGTTAATAA
This sequence comes from Clostridia bacterium, assembly GCA_017646555.1. GTDB lineage: Bacteria > Bacillota > Clostridia > Christensenellales > Borkfalkiaceae > UBA11475. The sequence goes on from JAGCMG010000027.1 coordinate 20,738, forward strand.
TTGAATACGCTCTTCATTTCTTTCTATCGTTTTGCCATTAGAAACAAATCTATATATATTAATGAATAAACCGATAATAGTAATAGCCGTTACGATTGCCCAAAAAATATTCCAGCAACGTTCTTTTTTAAGTTCTTTGTTTTCTTTTAAAAGTCTATTCTTTTCTGCTATAAACTCAACACATCTACATTCTGGGCAAATACCAGTATGATTGCTATAAGCGGAACATTCCGCACACATTGCTTTACCGCATTTTTTACAAACCGATATAGCCTCAACATCCATATGAATAAAACACTTCATTTTCTACCTCTCTAAAAGTTTTGTCAATTATTAGTATACATTAGTATTTTTAATAAGTCAACTATTTGTATATAATTGTATATGAAAAATATATATATTAGAGGGATTATGATTAAAACGTTAAATGAAAATTTGCGTGAATTAAGGGTTGCAAAAGGAATAAATCAAAGTGAATTAGGTCAACTTCTGGGGGTTACTAAACAATGTGTTTCTAACTGGGAAAACGATAATGTTTTGCCATCTATTGAAATGCTTGTTAAAATTGCCGATTATTTTAACGTATCGTGCGATTATTTACTTGGGCGAACAAGTTCTAAAATCTTAAACGTAAGTGATTTAAACACCGAACAAATAACGATTATATCTTCTATAATAAAAGAATTTGAAAAATCAAAGCACTAAAAAAGGCACCGAAAGGTGCCTTTTGTTTTTTTGATTATTCGCCTTTGAAAGGGAGTAAATCAACGAGTCTTGCTCTCTTAATTGCGACTGCTAAAACTCTTTGGTGTTTAGCACATACGCCAGTCATACGACGTGGTAAAATCTTACCTTTTTCCGTAACGTATTTCTTTAAGGTTGCAATATCTTTGTAATCGATAGCTTCTACTTTGTTCTGACAGAAAGAACATACCTTTCTTCTTGGAACTCTTTTAACTACCTTTTTTACAGGTTTATTTTCTTCCATAATACATCTCCTTAAATGATTAGAACGGCAATTGATTGTCGTCAATCGCTTCTAAAACAGGTCTTTTTCTTTCAATCGGTGCGATATCTTCGCCGTCTTGGCTGTTTTTCGGTGTTAAGAATTCAACTTCACTTGCAACGATATCGGTAACGGTTCTCTTTACGCCGTCCTTATCTTCGTAGGAACGATTTTGTAAACTACCTACTACGCAAACTTTGTTGCCTTTTCTTAAATATCTACCACAAACTTCAGCCCTGCCACGCCATACCGTAACGTTGAAAAAGTCCGTTTCTCTTGTACCATCGCTTGATGAGTAATCCCTTGATACTGCAATTGAAAATTTGCATACGGCTACGCCGTTAGGGGTTTCCGAAAGCTCTGGGTCTTTAGTTAAATTACCTATTAAAATAACTTTGTTCATAGTTTTCCTCCTCGGCGTATTAGGCTCTGGTAATGAGTCTTCTCATTATGCCTTCGCTGATGCCAATTACTCTCTTAAGTTCCTGTACGAACTCTGGTGAGCATTCGAAAGTAGTCAAAACGTAAAAACCTTCATTCTTGAACTGAATAGGATATTGAAGTTTTTTCATACCCCATTTGTCAGTTGAAAGAACGTTACCGCCGTTAGCAGTAATTAAGTCTTCCATCTTTTTGATGACTGCTTCTCTTGCTTCATCCGTAAGTTCTGGATGTAAGATGCAAAGCATTTCATACTTGTTCATAAATTTTACCTCCCGGTCTTATTCGGATTACGAATCTCTCGTAATCAAGGTTTTATTATAATAGCAAAGTTTTTTCACTTTGTCAATTATTTTCATTAGCGTTTAAAATATTGTTAAACGCGCTTTTTATCCCCCTTTTTAAGTTAAAGGGGGAATTTTTATTAGCCTGCTAAAAGAATTTTTTCAATAAGCGCTTGAATTGCATCACCTATCGTGCTATCAAATACGCCGTAAACTACTGAGCCGCTTGTAGTTATCGTACCGGTTGTTGCAATACCGATATCTATCATATACTTAATCTTTAACGCGTCAGTATGAATTTCAACTTCGTTATTTTCGAAGTTACCAACCGTTGCGTTGTTATTAACGACAATCGTATCGTATGCACCGAAAGATGCGCTGGTTTTTTCGCTATTAGGCGTATTATCACTATGAGTGGTTAACATTAAGTGCCAGAAGTTAGCGTCACTATTAATTACGTAATACTTAGTTAAAGTATCAAGCGAACTATAAGTATATTCGCCGTTTAACACGTTGAAACTACCGTCTACTAAGGTATAAGTGTTATTGCCGTCAAAGGTGTAAAGAGCCATATCAGAAGTGTAACTTGAAGTTACGGTTACTTCAGTAAACAACTCAACGCCAGCAAATTCTAAGAGTGAAAGATTTGCTAAGGTTTCGGCAAAATTGCCTACGGTTGCACCCTTTTCAATAAGCATATCGATATACTTATCGCCTGAAGATTGACCTTCTCCTATACCCATAGCTTCTTTAATTGTTAAGCCTTTAATGTTGCCAGCAAAGTCTACGTTACCGATATCGGTAATGAGCGTGCCTGCAGGAAGAACTTGTGCTAAAATCTTGGTTGCGCCGTCGCCGTAGTTACCCGTTACGTTGCCGAATTCATCAGTAACTAAGATTACTTCCGAAACGGTTAAACTGTTAAGTCTATCGTCGATTTCAGATACTTTTATCTTGCTACCGTCGGCAGGGTTGTAAGCAATCGCTTTTAAGATGTGGTTTGCATTAACCGTGTTTTCGCCAAGGAAGTCAGCAAGCGTTACGTCAGTATCGTCGGTACTAAAGCCTTCACCCATAAAGAGTTCAGCAAGAGTCGTCGTGCCTGGTAAGAATTTTCTTAACATATCGTATTGCGCGTCAGTTGCGTAACCGTCGATAAGTTCGGAAATGGTCATAAAGTTAATTCTATTGAGTAAATCGTCGCCACGAACACCGTCACAATATCTATTATCCGAACCGTCGTATGCTTCGTAAATATAATTGCCGTTAGCGTCTAAAATAAAGTGCTTTTGAGTGGTGATTTCCGAAATAGTACCGTTATTGTTAAAGTAGGTAGTATCAGTTTGCTTACTAATAGTGTAACTAATTCTATTGCCTTCTCTATCGTAAATGCTAATTGCTAACTCAGTACCTTCTGCGTTTGCAAGACCTTTTTCTGCGAAGTATTCAACAGTAAGGCGTTTTGCAAGGATTTTTTCCATAAGGTAAGACGGTCTTAATTGTAATAATGTTTCAAATACTAACGGAATATCAAGCACGTCCCAAAGTTTTGTGAGGTCGATTTGAATAATTTCGTCGTTTGAATTTCTAATAAGAACGTCGTTAAGGCAAAGTTCTTGACACGATTGTAAACCGAAAAGTTCAAGGTCAAAGCCTACGGATGATGCTAAGTTGCCAACTTTAATTTCAAATACGTTTGCTAAAAGTTCGCCAACTTTTAAGCGTGTAGTGCCGTCTTTCGCGTCAATCAAGAGAACGTCGTAAATATCGTTGATATCAATACCCATACCGCTGAACATACCTGCAAAGTCAAAGCCCATTTCAGTTAATGCGTCAACGATATCGTAAACAACTATATCGGTAAAGTTAAATACTCTATTTAACGTAGCGTTTGCGTTAAGGTTAGTGCCGTTTTCTTTTGCTACTAAGTCAACTACTGGGTCGAAAGCAGATAAGTCAAAGCCTATGCCCTTAACTGCGTTAAGTAAGCCTTTAACAGTAATATCTGAATCTTCGTTCATAATACCGAATACTCTATCCATCACTTGACCGATAGTAAGTTCGTTACCGCCAGCATCTAATACCAAATAGTTGATAACGCTATCGAACGCTTCTAACGAAATGATATCGCCTACAGCATCTATCGCTTTTTTAGCAGAAATATCCGAGTAGTCAGTCATTAAGTTGTTAATTCTTGTTAACACACCACCAACGGTTACTGATGAACCGTCGTCGTATTTAACTAAAAGATTAATGATATTTTCAAACGCTGATAAATCCATAATATCGGTTGAAACTGCGTTTACTAACTCGTCAGCGTATACATCGGATTCGCCGTCAATCATTAATGTGTTAAATCTGGTCATTACTTGACCGATGGTGAGTTCATTATTGTTATTATCTAATACAAATACGTTAATAATATTATTAAATCTTGATAAATCAATAATATCGTTTGCTGCGTCTATTGCCTTTTTAGCAGATACTCCGTTAGTGTCCGTAGTAATATTTCTTATTCTATCGAACACACCCGAAATGGTAAGTTTATTGCCAGCATCGTCAAGTACTAATAAATTTATTATGTTATTAAATCTTGACAAATCCATTAAATCGGTTGAAACTGCATCTACTAAATCTTTTGCGATTATCGTGCATTGGTCAGTCGTTATCGTACCAAAGATTTCAAGAGTACCAGCAAGCGTTAATTTTGTCGTGCCGTCGTACGCGAATACATTAATAATATTAGAGAATTCGTCTAACAACTTAACGTTTGATGCCAACGCTTCTACAACGTCGATAGTGTAAAGGTCGTCAAAATTCATTACTTGATTATAAGTGCCGTAAACCGTGAGCGCTTTCGTGCTATCGTTTGCGTCGTAGCAAATTAAATCAAGAAGTTCTTGCATTTCGCTTAAATCAAAGATTTCAGCATCTTTAAGTGCGTTGATGATATCAATGGTGTAAATATCACAATCTGGCGTTAAGATAGCGCTAAATCTTGAAATCAAATCATAGAGATTAACTGCGCCAGTTTTATTTGCTGGGTCGGTGTATGCAAACACTTCAACAATAGGACGGAACTTATTAACGTCCATAACAGTATCGCCTGTTTCAGGGCTGATTGAGTTGAAAAGGTCGATTACCGTAACAGACGAATCTTCAGCCATTAAATTTAAGGCTTTATCTAAGGTATCGTCAATAGTAAGTCTATCGCCGTTATCTGCTAATGCAAATACTTCAATAATGCCGTAGAACTTATCTAATAAGTCACTCATTATTCCCGCTTCAATTAAAGCGTCTACTAAGTCTAAGGTTTTGATAGTGCTCGTGATATTAAGAATTATATCAAAGGTTTCACCTACGGTGTATTTGCCAGT
>JAGCMG010000028.1 GCA_017646555.1 Clostridia bacterium
CCTCAGTTGGACCCGAAACTACGGTAATTCCAGTTGCTTTTGCTGTTAATCGGTTAAGTAAACCATTTTGACTACCCCCACCGATTATATGAAGTTTATCAAACTTTTTACCCGTTATTTCCGATATAGCAGTTAACGTTTTTGCATAGCAAACTGCTAAACTTTCAAATATGCTACGGCAAATATCACCAGCAGTTTTCGGTGGATTTATGTTGCGTTCTAAAAAGTAACCGTTAATTTCTTCAATCATAGATTTTGGGGCGAAAAATCTTTTATCGTTTACGTCAAAAATCTCTTTATAGCTAGACTTTTCAGCCATTGCCGTTAGTTCGGCAAAACTACCACCGTCAAGTTCCTTTTTAACGTTTTGGAATATCCACATCCCCATTATGTTCGTTTGGAAACGGAAATTAAAGTTTATACTTCCTTCGTTCGAATAACTCTTACCGTCGCTTGAAGATTTTGTTATTGCCTTTTCGACTTCAACGCCCATAAGCGACCAAGTTCCACTTGAAATATACGGCGCGTGCTCGCCTCCGTCGGGTACTGCTAAAACTGCGCTTGCCGTGTCGTGCGTTGCTGGTAAAATTATTTTCGGTTTATAACCTATTATTTCTTCTATTTCCTTTTTTACGAAACCTACGGTTTCCCCTGGTTGCGATAAGGTTTTGAATAATTTTTTAGGTATAGAAAGTTTTTCTATAATTTCATAATCCCAAGTATGCGTTTTGGAATTAACTAACGCCGTTGTCGTTGCATCGGTATATTCTTGCTTTTTTTCGCCCGTTAATAAAAAGTTAAGATAATCAGGTAAAGTTAAAAAAGTTTCAGCATTTTCAATTCTACCTGTTAAAACGTCGTCGTATAATTGATATACCGTGTTAAAAACTGCGCGTTCTATACCACTTGACGAATACAACTCACTAAACGGTACGATTTTTTCTGCTAAAATTGAAGAATTTTCAGTTCTTGCATCACGGTACGAATAAATTCCGTCGATTAACTTATCGTTTTTATCTAAAAGCGCGTAATCAACGCCCCAAGTATCTATGCCGACGCTTTCGGGAATTTTACCTATTTCTTTAGCCTTTTTTAAGCCGATTAAAATTTCAGAAAATAAACGGTCCACTTCCCAAACTAATTTGCCGTCTTTATTAGTAGCGCCATTAGTAAAACGGTGAATTTCTTCTAAAACGAGTTTACCATTCTCGATATACCCTATGATGTGTCTACCGCTTGACGCGCCTATATCTATTGCTAAACAGTATTTCATTTACATTACCTTTACCATTTTTTAACATTATATAATACTTTTTTAATTTTGTCTATATTTGATTGAAATCTTGACAAAAATTTATTTTTTTGCTATAATATAAACAAAAACGAGCATAAATGAACATATGTTAACACTTGAAAGACAAACGGAAATTTTAGAACAACTTAAAATTAAAAAATCAATGACGGTTAGTGCTTTGGCTAAAAAATTATTCGTTTCAGAAGCAACTATTAGGCGCGACCTTTCGGAAATGGAAAAATTAGGACTTATTCACCGTGCCCACGGTGGCGCTGTGATTGCCGAAACGCAACTTGGCGAAGTTTCTATGACCGTTAGAAAAGATAGAAAACAAAAGGAAAAACAAGTAATTTCTAATCTTTTAACAAGTATAATTAAAAAGCCTGAATCAATTTTTTTAGACGCAAGTTCAACGGCGCAATTTGCTACCAAAAACTTGGATTTTAAGTATTCAACCGTCGTTACTACGGGTATAAATACAGCAATTAATCTATCAAAACTTGAAGACGTTAACGTTATTTTATTGGGTGGCACGGTTTCTTATAATTCCGAATCAGTTACAGGATTAATGGCTGTTGAACAAATTAAAAACTTTAATTTTAATACGGCTATTATTTCAACTTGTGGCGTTGATAACGACTTCTTCTCTACTGAAAAAACCTTAGAACAAGCACTTGTTAAAAAAGAAGTTTTAAAACGCGCTAAAACTAAAATTTTGCTTATTGACTCAAGCAAATTTTCCACTTTTGGCACACATAAGGTCGTTTCGCTTGATGATTACGACTATATTGTAACCGACAAAATGCCTTCAAAAGAAATAATAGAGTATTTGTCGAATTCTAAAACTAAAATTTTGCATCAATAATTATTAACGCGTTAAATTTGCTTGATTTTTTCAAAAAATTAAGTTAAACTATTTTTAACGCGGATGTGGTGGAATGGCAGACACGATAGACTTAGGATCTATTGGGCGACCGTGGGGGTTCAAGTCCCTTCATCCGCACCAAAAGAGTTTGGATTGAACCGTAAGGTTTAATACGAACTCTTTTTTTGTTGTATAAAAGTAAATGAAGGGACTTGTTTAAGGAGAAAATTTGCTTGCAAATTTGTGCTTGCACCAAACAGTAGACACCTACTGTTTGCCGGGTATGGTCGCTCAGGCGAAAGTCCCTTCATCCGCACCAAAATAGAAAGCGACCTTTTTTTGGGTCGCTTTTTGTTTTTGTCTGTTAACGCTTTTTGAACTTAACGAACTTTATTAATCA
>JAGCMG010000029.1 GCA_017646555.1 Clostridia bacterium
ATAATAGCGCATATCGACCACGGTAAATCGACGCTTGCTGATAGACTTATTGAAATGACTGGGCAAGTAAGTAAGCGCGACATGGAAGACCAACTTTTAGATAATATGGATTTAGAGCGCGAAAGGGGTATAACGATAAAATTAACCCCCGTTCGTATGTTTTATACTGCGAAAGACGGTAAAGAATACGTTTTAAACCTTATAGATACACCTGGTCACGTGGACTTTACTTATGAAGTTTCACGTTCTCTTGCCGCGTGCGAGGGCGCAATTTTAGTCGTTGACGCATCACAAGGTGTTGAAGCGCAAACCCTTGCTAACGTTTATTTGGCTATTGAAAACGATTTAGAAGTTCTTCCCGTTATAAATAAAATTGACCTACCGTCTGCCCGTGCCGACGAAGTTAAAAAAGAAATAGAGGACGTAATCGGTCTTGATACCGAAGACGCGCCTTTAATTTCGGCAAAAACGGGACTTAACATTGAAGACGTTTTAGAGGCAATAGTAACTAAAATGCCAGCACCTAAAGGCGACGATAGCGCACCACTTAAAGCGCTTATTTTCGATAGTTATTACGATAATTTTAAAGGCGTTATTTGTTTTGTTAGGATTATGGACGGAACTGTCAAGGCAGGCACTAAAATTGGCACTTTTATGTCAAGCAAGCAGTTTGACGTTGTGGAAGTTGGAACTTTCAGCCCAAAACCTACCCCGAAAGCCGAACTTAAAGCAGGGGAAGTAGGTTATATTGCGGCAAGTATTAAAGATATTCAAGATACGCACGTAGGTGATACGATTTTTGACGTAAATAATCCAGCAAAAGAGCCACTTCCTGGTTATAAAGAAGCGTTGCCCGTAGTATTTAGTGGTATTTATCCACTTGACGGGTCAAAGTTTAACGACTTAAAAGAAGCACTTTTAAAACTTAAATTAAACGACGCAGCGTTAGAGTTTGAGCCTGATAATTCACAAGCGTTAGGATTTGGTTTTAGATGTGGATTTTTAGGGCTTTTGCATATGGAAATTATACAAGAGCGTATCGAAAGAGAATTTAATTTAGATATAGTAACGACGGCACCGTCAGTTTCGTATAAAGTGTATAAAACTGACGGAACAATGTTAACGGTAAATAACCCAACTCACTTACCACCCGTATCTGAAATCGAAAAGATGGAAGAACCGGTTATTAACGCAACCATTTTTACTCCACCTGAATTTGTTGGACCTATTATGGAACTTTGTCAAAATAAACGTGGTATATATACCGATATGTCGTATTTGGACAAGACGAGAGTGCAGTTGAAATACATTTTACCACTTAACGAAATAGTATACGACTTTTTCGATACCTTAAAGTCAAGAACGAAAGGGTACGCGTCGTTCGATTATGAAATTTCGGGCTATCAAGAAAGTAAACTAGTTAAACTTGATATGTTGTTAAACGGTGAGCCGTGCGACGCATTAAGTTCGATAGTTCACCAAGATAAAGCGTATGAACGCGGTAGACAAATGGTTGAAAAACTTAAAGAAGTTATTCCAAGACAAATGTTTGAAGTGCCGGTACAAGCGTGTATCGGTGGCAAAATAATCGCGCGTGAAACGGTTAAAGCGTATAGAAAAGACGTTTTAGCAAAGTGTTACGGTGGTGACGTAACAAGAAAGAAAAAATTACTCGAAAAACAAAAAGAAGGTAAGAAAAAGATGCGTAGAATCGGCTCGGTTGAAATCCCAAGCGAGGCGTTTATTAGCATCTTAAAAACCGATAACGGTGATTGATGAAAAATGTTGAAACGGTAGCAGTTGACGCTATACGGTGTGGTGAAAATGCGCCAAAACCTAAAAAAGAAAGAATAATAGGGTTAGATATATTGCGTGGATTATTAATGTTCGTAGTGTTTTACGACCACTTTTTATTCGATGCTGGCTTTATTTTTAATGGCGCGTTTACTACTGCGTTTGGCAAGTGGTTATCTAAAATAGCAATTTTGTACGTAGGGACTACTTTTAGAACTGTTTTTAATACCATAGTTCATATTTTATTCTTTTCATTATCAGGGATTGTTACTTCCTTTTCAAAAAGTAAAATCAAGCGCCCGCTTAAGTATTTAGCGGTGTGTTTAACGATATTTTTAGCAACTTTACTTATAACTAAAATTACGGGTGTTAATTGTTTAATAACTTTCGGCGTAATGTATTGTTATACGATTTGCGCGTTTATTGCCGTGCTTTTAGATAAGTTAAAAGTGAATAAGTGGGCTGTTTTGGGAATAGGTTTAGCGTTTACTTTAATAGGTGCATTATACCAACTTGAAGTAATAACTTTTTTAGCAAAACCTTTATATTTTATTTTTCCATACTATTCGCCAGTCTTTTTAACGGCTGACTATTTTCCGATTTTTCCGTACGCTGGTTACTTTTTAATCGGTATGTTTTTAGGCAAAATTTTGTATAAAGAAAGAAAACCACTTATTAAGTTTCCTAACGCTATCAAAAAAGCAACGGGGTGGATTGCATATATTGGCAGAACTTCGCTTTGGTGGTATTTATTAAGTCAAGTTTTCTTTTACGCGTTCTATTATATAGTGACGATTTTAGGAGTAATGTAATGGCAGGAATTTATATTCACGTACCGTTTTGTAAACAAAAATGCACCTATTGTGATTTCGCGTCATACCCGAAAGAACTTTCTAAGCAAGAATCGTATTTTGCGTGTTTATATAGAGAGTTAAAGGGCAGGGCGCTAAGTTTAAAAGATAGAACTTTTGACACGGTTTATTTTGGTGGTGGGACGCCGTCAATCGTTTCGCCTGAACTAATAGTCGGTGCAATAAGACAAGTAAAGAATTGTTTTAACCTTAATCCTAACGCTGAAATAACCATAGAAATAAACCCCGGGACAGTTGATGAAGAAAAGATAAAAGCGTATAAAAAAGCAGGAATAAATAGGTTTAGCATAGGTTTACAATCGGCATACGACCATCACTTAAAAAATATCAATCGCGCGCATACGGCATTAGATTTTGTTAAGTGTATGAATATGATAAAAGGCGAAAACGTAAGCGTAGATATTTTAATCGGCTTAAAAGGGCAAACGCTTGAAGAAGTGTTAAAATCGCTTGAACTTGCGTTAACTTTGGGGGCAAATCATATATCGTGCTACGCGTTAACTCCAGAAGAAGGCACGCCGATTTATACCGACTATTTAAACGGTGAACTTTTATCCGAAGACGAAGTAGCCGATATCTACGAAAAGGTCGTAAACTACTTAAAAGAAAACGGTTTAAATCGTTATGAAGTTTCAAACTTTGCAAAACCAGGTTTCGAAAGTAAACATAATATAACGTACTGGACGCGTGGCGAATATATCGGCGTCGGCGTTTCGGCGTCGTCGTTAATAGAAAATAGAAGATTTACTAATACTTTTTCAATTAACGAATATATAAATACAATTATTGCGAATAAACTTCCCGAAATATCAAGTGAAACGCTTTCAAAAGAAGACGAAATGTTTGAAACGGTAATGCTTGGGCTTCGTATGGAAAAGGGTTTTTCGCTAGAAAAATTCAAAGCAGATTTCGGCGTTGATTTTAATGAAGTTTACGCATCAGTATTACAAAAAAATAAAGAATATTTACAAGAAAAAGACGGCTATTTATCGGTTAAGCCCGAATGTATGTATATTGAAAACGGCATAATCGTTGACTTTATGAAAGGCTAACTTCGACAAAAACAAAACAATAAATGCAAATTTTCTTTTAATTTTTACAGCCCATATTGCTATCATTGCAATATGGGCGTTTTTATTGAAAATTTTTTTATAATTAAAATTATAGAATTCTATTTTTTATATAATTTAACCACTGTGATTTTTAATAGTGAAAGGCGAAAAGATGAAACCTTATTGTTATCAATCATTTATGCTTTTTGCGTTTCGTTATTATCTTTTATTATAAAAAAAGTCGTTTTAATAGAGTATATTTTATCGACTTGTTGCATATTATTTTTAGTAAAAATAAACATAAATAAACAAGCCTTAAATATCGTTTTTATATATTTTATATTAAAAACTATTTTGATTTTATTAATAAAATTTTTTGTTAATTTATTAAATTTAAAGACTGAGATAGAGTTTTTTCTTTTGTATCTATTAGTAATATTTTCACTAAATTTTTCAATACAAGTTATACTTATAAACGGTAAAAAATCAATTGTAAAAAAGAGGTTTGTTTACAAAACACGCTTAATTATCGGTGAAAATAGTTATGATTGTTTAGGTTTTTTAGATACGGGTAACCAGGTTTACGACGGAGTTTTTCCCGTTGTTTTATGCGGTAAAAAATTGTCACAAAAAATAAAAAATGGTACGATTTTGGTTGATACGTATGTGTTAAAATTGACCACAGCAATAGGTGTTGGACAAGTAAAATTGATAAAAAACGCTAAAATTTTAGTAGAAAATTTAACTAATAATTATAAAATCGTATCGGTAGGGCTACTTGATAAATCTCTAAAAAGCGATTTACTATTGCACCCCGACTTATTATAAGGAGAAAAAATGTTTACTGCAGTTTTTGAAAAAATTAAAAATTTTGTTCTAAAAATTTATTCAAACGACAATACTTTAGATTACGTTGGCGATAGTGGTGCTTTGCCAGAGCCGTATTCAGCAGAAGAAGAGCAAGTTTTATTAAAGCGTTTATCTGATGGTGATGAAAGCGTTCGCGACGGACTTGTCGAACACAATTTAAGATTAGTCGTTTATATAGCGCGTAAGTTTGAAAACACGGGCGTAGAACTTGACGATTTAATTTCTATCGGCGCGATAGGTTTAATAAAAGCCGTTCGTTCTTTTAAGATAGATAAAAACATAAAACTTGCCACCTATGCGTCGCGCTGTATAGAAAATGAAATATTAATGCATTTAAGGCGAACTTCAAAAATTAAAGCAGAAATATCTTTTGACGAGCCGTTATCAAGTGATAGTGAGGGCAATGACCTGTTGCTAAGTGACGTTATGGGAACGGATGAAGATGCCGTTTATAAAAAGATTGAAGAACAACACGAACGCGCTATGCTAAAAAAAGTTGTAAGCGCGTTACCGTCCCGCGAAAAAAGTATTATTGAATTACGGTATGGTTTAACAGGTCAAGACGAACTTACGCAAAGAGAAGTTGCCGATATTATGGGAATATCGCAAAGTTATATTTCACGGCTTGAAAAAAAGATTTTAAGCAAACTAAAAAAAGATTTATCAAAACTTGTATAAAAATTAATGACTTGCTAATAATATTTTTTGCCGATAAGTACATAGGAGTGTGTATGAATAAAAAGGTAGAAATTTGTGGTGTTAACACAGCACTTTTACCAAAGTTATCGGCAAAAGAAACTGACGAAATTTTACTAAAAATCAGTAAAGGCGATAAAATCGCGCGTGAAGAATTAGTAACGGCAAACATTAGGCTTGTTTTATCTATCGTAAAAAAGTTTTACGCTAAAAAAGCAAATCCCGACGACTTATTTCAAGTGGGGTGTTTAGGGCTAATTAAAGCAATCGATAATTTCGATATAAGCCTAAAAGTACGCTTTTCTACCTACGCCGTGCCAATGATTTTGGGCGAAATTAAACGATTTTTGCGTGACGGCAATTCGTTAAGAGTACCAAGAAGTATTCGCGATACTGCTTATCGTGCGCTAAAAACGCGTGAACTGATTGAAAGTGGTAGCGAAGAGGCAACGATTGATAAAATTGCCGAAAAAATGGGCGTTGCCGTGTCGGAAGTAAACTACGCGCTCGACGCGATTTCCGATACCATTTCACTATACGAGCCTATTTACAATAGCGATGGGGACACTCTTTTACTGATGGACCAACTTTCCGACGGAAAGAGTCTTGAAGACGAATCGCTTGAAAAAATCGACTTAAATAATGCGCTTTCAGCATTACCCGATAGAGAAAAGAATATAATCGTTTTAAGGTATTATAAAGGCAAAACGCAAACGGAAATATCAGAAGAAATAGGTATTTCGCAAGCGCAAGTTTCACGAATAGAAAAAAACGCGTTAGTATTAATGAAAAAATATTTAGCATAAAAATTTAGCATAAAAAAGTCCACCGTTTTGGTGGACTTAATTTTTTATCTGCCGTCTTTTTTAGCGATATTATTGAATTTTTCAATAAGTTCAATTTCGTACGGGTCGTACGGGCGGAAGTTTTGACGGAATAAATCGTGTTGCCATTTAGTAAAGTCGTAATTTCTTGCCCCGCCTTCATCCCATTGTTGCCATAAGTCTGACCATGGTTCGTCATTTTGTACTTTTCCGACAACGAATCCCCAACAATGACAACTTACGTTTGATAAAAAGAGCATAGGGTAAATATCAAAAACGTTATTATGGTTAACTCTATTTAACCACTCGGTCAAAAATAACGGTCTATTAGTCTTTTTATGGAAATTGATTTCAGCAACTAATTTATCGAAAGATTGATAACTATGGAAACTTATAATATCGGAATTATCGTAAGCAAATTGTTCTTCTTTAGTTTGAATTTTATCACCCTTTACGTTACGCCAAACGTCAGCACAAACAGGTTGAATAGGGTCGTATGAACGAACTAACTTAAACAATTCGTCAATTAACGGAATACTTCTTTCGCCGATAGTGATACCCGGTTCGTTCCAAACGTTAAAGGCAAGAATTCTTTCGTCCTTAGCGTATTTACTAACGGTTTTTTCAACCATTTCTATGAACTTATCCTTAATTTCAGGATATTCCATATAGTGTTTTGGTTGTAATTTTTCTTGCTCAGGCGTTAAAGGAATTCTACCAAAGTGAATACCTAATGCGTATTCTTGTTCGCCCATTTTTTTAGGAACAAAAACGTCACCACGTGGTAAATCTTCTTCGTGGGTAAGCATTATCATAACTTTTTGACCGTATTTAGCGCAAAGTTCGATATACTTTTCGAAGATTTCCATATAACTATCTTCTTCTGCGTAATACACGTCAAAGTTTGCCCATAAACGAATGGTGTTAAAACCTATTTTTTCAGCAAGAGCAAGTTCTTTTTCGAGTTGCTCTAACTTTTCTTCACTTTTATATTTTTGAAACATATCAAGTCGGTTAGCGCACTTGCTACCAACTAAATTAAAACCACGTAGCCATCCTTGTTTTTCATACCAAGCGTTTGCTTCCTCAGGGGTCCATTGTCGTTTCATAATTCACTCCTATTAAAAAATTTACATATTGATTATACCACGCTTTATAAAAAAATCAAGTTGAATTTTAATATTTATTTCGCGCTTATCAAGAAAAACTATTTTTCATAATTTTCAAATAAAATCATATAAATATTTAAAAGGAGATTTTTATGGAAATAACTTTTAAAGAATTAGCAAAAAGAGAAGTAATTAATATGCCCGACGGTAAAAGTTTAGGTAAATTAACCGATATAACATTAGATTTTCCACGTGGAATTTTAATAGGGATAACCGTTCCCGCAAAGCGTTCTATTTTAAATTGCTTTGGTTTTGGTGAACGATTATATATCGAACGCTATAAAATAGTAAAAATTGGTACGGACGTAATTTTGGTAGATTTAAAAGCCGAAAAGAAACCACCAAAACCACCTATTGATAAGTCGCCTTGTAATCCTTGCGAAGCGTTTTTTGGTCAGCGTGATAACTTTTCAAACGACGATGATAGCCCTGAGTATGAATAAAAATAAGGGTTAATTTTAAAAAGGGTATTGAAAAATGATTTTTTTTAATGTATAATATGAATAGTTTAATCGTTTTTAAACTTTTAATTTAGAAATAGGGGGACTATTTATGAAATTTAGCGCAAAAGACATACGTAACGTTGCAATTATAGGGCATAGTGGGGCAGGGAAAACTTCACTTGCAGAGGCCATACTTTTCAACGGTAAAACTACGGACAGGCTTGGCAAAACTACAGCAGGTAATACCGTTATGGACTTTGACGAACAAGAAATTGCAAGAGGTATTTCTATATCTTTATCTACTGCATACACGATTTGGAACGA
>JAGCMG010000030.1 GCA_017646555.1 Clostridia bacterium
AAAATAGGCTCTTTTTTTTCTATTCCGTTTCAAAACGACTTTTACACGCTTTTGGAATAGTTTAAGTATTCGATTGTGTCAATTTTATGCTTTTTTAGGGGTGTTATTCCGCATCAATTCTACATCGTGTTAATACATATCCAAAACTCGACGAAATGCCATGTTTTAGGTATTACTTTTAGCCTAATCTCGTGTTTACACGAACTAATCCCAAAGTTAGGAGGCGACTGCGTTATCCCGTTACGCTACGGAAAGATTTTTACATTTTAAAGTTATTTTTCAATACAAAAAATAGTAATATTAGCACTTAATGCTACCTAATTATACTACCCTGATTAAAATTTTCAAAGCGTTTTAGCGCAAAAAACCACAAATTAGAACAATTTGCGGTTTTTATTTATTTCTACTTTAACACGTTGGTAAAATATTTACTATTTAAAGCAATTATAACCTAAAAAACAGCAAAAAATCAAGTAATTATATAACCTCGTATAAAAGCGCTAAAATAAGGGAAAACTTAAAATAGCGGAACGGAAAAACGGTTTATTACATATAATAAAACAGTCGATAATAAACCGCCGTAAACCCAAAAAACGAGGTTTAATATGATAAAACGAGGCGAACTTTATTATGCGGATTTAAGCCCAGTCGTAGGGAGCGAACAAGGTGGGATTAGGCCTGTTTTGGTTGTTCAAAACGATATAGGCAACAAATATAGCCCAACGATTATAGCCGCCGCCGTAACAAGCAAACTCACGAAAGCAAAATTACCGACGCATATCGAACTTTCAGCATCAAGTTACGGGCTTATGAAAAATTCTGTCGTACTTTTAGAACAGATACGAACGCTTGATAAAAAGCGATTAAAAGAAAAGATAGGCGAGTTAAATAAATCTACTATGGACCTTATTGACACGGCGCTGGCGATAAGCCTTGGCGTAAAAAACGCGTAAAATAAAAGAGGGTAGCGATACTCTCTTTTTAAATTGATTGACTTTTTTTAATTTTAGTCGTATAATAATTTATAATCTAAAACGATAAAAATATACTAATTTTTAACAGGATGAAAATGAGCGAACAATCGGCGTTTTGCCAAAAAATTTCTTTTAAGAAAAACCACTATTTAACGGCTAATCATTTAACCACCGTTTTTTGTTTATCTGGCGAAGGAACAGCGTTAATTGACGCCAAAAACTACCCGATAAAACGCGGTGATTTATTCATAATCCCACCTAACGTATATGCTGATTTATCTTCAAGCGGACTAATTATTTGGAAATTTACAACTTCCTTAAAAAACCTATCCCCTAATACGATTAAAGATTTTTTTAATAATTTTGACAGCCTTTTTTCATCTTTTTTAGAAGACGAAATAATACAGATAAACGACTATTTTTCTTTAATTAAAAACGAAATAGAAAACGAAACAACATTAAAAGAAAATATTATCGATAAACTTTTTAATTGTATATTATTAAAAGTAGCAAACAAGCCTAAAATTAAAGGCACGATTGATAACAATCCTTTATCAAAAGCGATTATCTTTATTAACGGCAACTTTCCTAATACGCCAAGTCTAAAAGATACGGCAAGCGTAGCGGGCTTGACTGAAAATTATTTTTGCGCCATTTTTAAAAAGAAAATTGGCACGAACTTAATAAAATATATTAAAAACGCAAAAATTTTACAAGCAAAAAAATTTTTAGCAACGACTAAATTAAGCGTTACTGAAATTGCTGAAAAACTAAAATACCTATCGTTTTCACACTTTTTAAGCGATTTTAAAGAACTTGAAAACGAAACCCCTAATTCTTTTAGAAAAAAACTAAATAACGAATAAAAAATAGCCCTACGCAACAAGCATAGGGCTTTTTATTTTAATGTGATTTAATAACCGATAGTTACTGCAAAAAGTAAAATTAAAACCGTTAAAACGAAGATAATGATTTGAACAAGCCAAGTCCACTTAACCCATTTCCCATAAGAAACACCCATCATTGAAAGACTTATTAAAAGTATAGGATTAGTTGGAATTATTACGTCCGTAAACCCGTCAGCAATACAATAGGTTAAAATAACCGTTGAAGGCGATATACCAAGCGCTTTACAAATAGGCATTATAATCGGAATAATAAGCATAATTTTTGCCGACGCAGAGCCTATAAATATTTGTAAAAAGAGTATTAAGAAGTAAATTAATAAAATACAAACGAATTTACTTTGACCGTCAAGCGCAACTATTACATAGTTCATAATAGTATCAATTATACCACTTTCTGACATAACTAATTTAACTGACGACGCTATCGCTATCAATGCAACAGCAGGGAACATTGATAACATGCCGTTACCTAAATGCTTGAATACGTCCCCTTTCATTTTGCAAACTAATAAGCCAGATACAATACCACCTAATAAAAAGGTTACGGCTAAAATAGGTATTGCAAGCGAAGACAATGCCCTAATAGTTGCTATTAAAACAAGAACTACAAGTTGGACGGCAAAAAATACAGCGTAAACTTTAAACACTTTTTTATCGCTATCGGATAAAGAAGTATCTTCTGATAAAAGCGCGCTCTTTTTAGGCTTATCCATTTCGTAAGTTAAAGACTTTTTAGGGTCTTTAGTAATTCGTTTAATATGTATAACTAAAAACACGCTGATAATGGCAAAAATAATAAAGAAGAATATTATTCTAAGCCACACGCCGTCTAAGATATCAACGCCCGACATTTCCGACGCAAGCCCGACCGAAAACGGATTAGTTATTGCAGCAGAAAATCCAAAGCACGCCGACATTAAACAAACGCCTAGCCCCGTCATAGTATCAAAGCCAAGCGAAAGCATAAACACGACTACTAACGGTAAAAGAGTAACGAGTTCTTCGTACATACCGAAAAACGAGCCGAAAAGCATAAACATTAAAACGAAAATAATAACGACGGCAATTTTTTTAGTAGAAAATTTAGCCATCAACTTTTTCATAAAAATTTTAATGCCGTTAGTCTTATCAAGGATGTTGAAAACCCCACTCATTACAAGTAAAAACAAACAAATCATTACTATCGTAAGGCCATCGCTTGAAAAAAACACGCGAAACGGTGCCGTCAAAACGCGCCAAAACGCTATTCCTTTAACTGCGCCTTTTTGATAAGTGCCCGTTATTATAGAGCCGTTTTCATCAAGTTCAAAACG
>JAGCMG010000031.1 GCA_017646555.1 Clostridia bacterium
CTTGGGGGAACTGGTGCCCACCGTCTAAGGTTTCAACTTCTACTATTCACGGCGAAAACTTATATTACAATATGGTAGGTCACGCTGAAAACGGTTATACCGACGGCGCGATTTATCAGTATTTAACTGACGTTATTAATTCGTCAATTTATGCTAATGGTGGTTATGGCGCTATTGATTTTAAGGGCTTAGTTTGGTTGCAAGGTGAGGCTGAATCAAGTGCTGAAGACCGTGCAAAAGCGTACGGTGAATACTTAATGGCGTTAATCAACGATTTTAGGGCTGACGCAGTTGAAATTGCTAACAAATTTTCAGGTGACCACGGCGTAAATATTACTTCTAACGTTAATTTACCGTTTGTCGTATCGGAAATTGCACCAACTTTCGGTGGGGCGCTATGGTTTGAAGAAATCGGCTCAAACAACTCTTATATCAATATGATTATCAAAAGGGAAAGACGCGTTGCCGAACTTATGAAAAAGGTAGTTACTATTGATACTACTAACTATGTAATTAAGCAAGAATATTCAACCTTTTATTCTTTAGCAGAAGGTTCTTATACAATGGATAAATGGCATTATAACGCTGACGATATGATTGAAATCGGTGTTAAAGCAGGGAATTTCTTTGCGACTGGGTATTTTGACAAAAAACCAGACACTAATACTACTTCAAAATCGGGCTGTGCGTCTATGATTGAAACTAAATCATCTATAATTTTAAGTTTAGTTGCACTTATTCTTGCAGGTGTTGTAATTTCGTTAAAAAGGGAAAATTTAAGATGAAAGCAGTTATTCAAGTCGTAAAAAACGCTAATTTAACGGTAGATGATAGATTAGTTTCTTCGATAAATAAAGGCTACGTTATATATTTTGGCGTTGGTGTTGGTGATACTGAGGCGCAAGCAGATTTTATTGCTAAAAAGATTTCGGCTTTGCGTATTTTTGAAGACGAAAACGGTAAAACTAATTTGTCAATAAAAGACGTCGGTGGGGAAATTCTTTTCGTTTCGCAATTTACTTTATATGCAAACGCTTCACACGGTAACCGTCCTGACTTTTTATCGGCTGAAAAGCCTGAAAGAGCAAATAATCTTTACCTTTATACTGCTAAAAAACTTGAAGAATACGGTTTAACTGTAAAATTAGGCGAATTTGGTGAACATATGGTAATAAATCAAGTTAATGATGGGCCGTTCACTTTAATTTTGGAAAAATAATATGAGTAAAAAAGTAAAAATAGGCAATTTATATATCGGGGGCGGGGAAAAAATAGCCGTTCAATCAATGACGACTTTTAAGCCGTCCGATATTGATAATACTATAAATCAAATCAACGCGCTAAAACAAGCAGGATGTGATATCGTTAGATTTTCGGTTCAAACAACCGAAGATGTTAACGCGATTAAAATTATTAAAAAATCAACCGATATTCCACTTGTTGCCGATATTCACTTTGATTATAAACTTGCGTTAGGCGCGATAGAAAGTGGGGTAGATAAAATCCGTATAAACCCTGGCAATATCGGGTCGGATGAAAACGTTAAAGCCGTTGCAAGCGCCTTAAAAGAAAGGGGAATACCCGTTAGAGTTGGCGCGAACACAGGCAGTATTGAAAAGGAATTCTACGCTAAATACGGTAGAAATGAGATATCATTAGTAGAAAGTGCGCTTAAAAACGTTGCAGTTTTAGAAAACCAAGGCGTTGAAAATATAGTTATTTCAGTTAAAGCAAGCGACGTGAATTTAATGATTAAATCTTACGAATATCTTGCAACAAAAACCAATTATCCTTTACATTTAGGGGTAACAGAGGCTGGAACTTTTCAGTCGGGTGTTATCAAAAATAGTATCGGTATAGGCGCGCTTTTAGCAAAAAATATTGGTGATACAATACGCGTATCTTTATCAGCCGACCCTGTTTTAGAGGTGGAAACGGCAAAAAATATTTTACGCGCCCTTGATATTGAAAAGGATTTTGTCGATATAATTTCTTGTCCGACTTGTGGTAGATGTGAGTGGGATTGTATGGCTTTTGCCGAAGAAATTTCAGCGCTTACAAAAAGCGTAAAAAAGAAATTAAAAGTAGCAATAATGGGTTGCGTAGTTAACGGACCTGGGGAAGCAAAGGACGCCGATATTGGTATTGCCGGTGGGTTAGATAACGCCGTTATATTTAAAAACGGTGAGATTTATAAACGCGTTAAAATTGAAAACGCGAAAGAAGAATTTTATAAGGAGATAAAAAATTGCTTAAAATAGGAAACAAATCAGCGTTTGTTTCGGACGTTTCTATGCTTGATGAGTCTTTAAGTTCTATTAAAGTTCATAAAATAGAAATCGATAGAGAAAATATGACGATTAAGTATACGTTTATCTCTGACAAAACGATAGTTGACACGGTAAAAAACAAGATTTTAGACTATTTAGAAAAGGAAACGCCTAAAATCTTTAAATCGATTTTTTTAGATATCAAAAAAGTAGTAACCGACGCTGAACTTATAGTTAATGCTTTATATGCATTCGTTAAAAATAATTATCCGTCCGTTTCAATGTGGTTTGAAAAATCCGACGTTACGGTCAATGAATTAGGGGCAACTGTTTTTTATACTATTTCGCTTGCGCCTGATGCAAAAGAGTACTTTGATAAAAACGGTATAATTAGCGTTATTAACGAGCATTTGTTTTCTAACTTTTGTTCGACATTTATTGGTGACACGAAAAAGAAAGCCGTTGGAAAAGTTTTTGAAGAAAACGCATCTGAAATATACGTTAACGCGATTGAAAGTTTTTCGGCGCGCACTTACGACGTTTTAGAAGTCGTTGGTATCGACGAAAAAGAACCACCGATTACGGCAACTTATATAGTTGATGCAACAGACGCTGGTAATTACGTTTTAGCGGGGACTATTTCTTCTATTAGGGAAAAGGAAACTAAAACAGGTAAACCGTTTTATATCATTGATTTTTCCGATACGACTGCAAAAATCGGTGGGTTGTATTTTACTAAGAAAAACACTATCGAAAAGGTGAAACAACTTACCGTTGGGCAAGATATAATTATTCGTGGTAAAATGAGTTATTACGGTGATAAGGGGTTATCTTTAACTATTGATAAAATCAATCTTTGTAAATTCCCTGAAGATTTCACTATTAAAGAGCGTCCTAAAAAAGACGCGCCTTGCTATTATTCGTTTATTAAGCCCGAAAAAGCGACTTCACTTAAAGTCAAATCAATTTTCGATATGAACGATACTTTACCTAGTGACGTGTTAAATTCAACTATCGTTTCAGTCGATATTGAAACGACTGGCACTAACGCTTTATCAGATAGAATTACTGAAATCGGCGCAGTTAAGATTGAAAATGGTAAAATTACTGAACAATGGACGACACTTATCAATCCACAAGTTCCGTTATCATCTGAAATAACTAATATTACGGGTATTGACGATGAAATGCTTAAAGATAAACCGTTGATTAAAGACGTTATAGGCGACTTTTTATGTTTTGTTGGCGATGCTAAACTTTTAGGACATAATTTAATCGAATTTGATGCAAAGTTTTTAAGTAAAGCGTCGAAAGATAATAATTATAAATTCAACTATGAATACGTCGACACTTTGGTTTTAGCAAGAAAGTTATTGCCGTCGCTTAAAAACCATAAATTAAACACTTTGGCTGAAAAGTTCGAGATAGAATTTAGACATCACCGTGCTTTAAGTGATGCGTACGCTACGGCAGAAGTCTTTTTAGAACTTAAAAAAATACAAGAAAAGTTAAAAAAGGATTAAAAACGATAAAAAAACGCTTGCAATCCTAAAAATAATATGTTATATTATTTATGATGATAATATGCTTATCGTATGAGAACGGGTTCCCGTTCTCATATCTTTTTATTAGGAGTGTTTATGAAAGTTAAACCGGTTGAAGAGATAAAGGACTTTTTAACGCCTATCGGTAATGAAATTGGCGTTGAAGTGGTTGAGGTTGAATTTAAGCAAGGCAAATCGCCTGCTTTAACCGTCTATATTGACCGTGAGGGTGGGATTGACCTTGATATTTGTGAAAAGTTTCACCGTGCGATTGATGAACCACTTGACGAATTAGACCCGACTTTTGGTCAACCTTACACGCTTAATTGTTCAAGTTTAGGGCTTGATAGACCGTTTAAGAGCGTGGCTGATTTTGAAAGGAATATCGGTAAAGAAGTAGAGGTTAAACTTTATTCGGCAATCGCTGGTAAAAAGTATTACGAAGGCGTTTTGGTTGACGCAAAGGAAACGAGCGTCGTTATAAAAGTAGACGAAAAAACAGTTTTAAGTATTGAAAAATCGTCGATAGCAAAAATTAACAGATTAATAACGATTGATTAACAGTCGATAAATAGAAAATAATTTTAACGGAGATAAAAATAATGTTAAGTAAAGATTTCTTTTTGGCACTTGAAGACCTTGAAAAAGAAAAAGGTATACCACAGGAACAATTTATTGAAATGCTTGAAATAGCCCTTGCTGCTGCAAACAAAAGACAAACGGGTGAAATTTCGGGCGTAAAAATTAAACTTATTCCTGAAAAGAAGACCATTAAATTCTACGCAACGCGTGAAGTAGTGGAAGAAGTTACCGAACCTGGTAAGCAAATTTCACTTGCTGATGCGAAAGAAATTAAAAAATCTTATAAAGTGGGTGATATTATCGCTAACGAAATTATGCCTACTAAAGATTTTGGTAGAATTGCGGCGCAAACGGCTAAACAAGTTATCATGCAAAGAATGAAAGAAATCGAAAAAGCAAATATGCTTAACGAATTTGAAGATAAAGAAGGCGAACTTTTAACTTGTGTCGTTAGAAAAATCGACGACGTTAACGTTTACGTTGAAATGGGCGCTAATCAAATGGAAGGCGTTCTTTTACAAAAAGACCAAGTTCCTGGCGAAAAATACGAACTTAATCAAAAAATTAAAGTGTTCGTAAAAAGAGTTAAAAACACGGGTAAGAGCACTCAAGTTTTAGTTTCAAGAACTTCAACCGGTTTAGTTAAGCGTTTATTTGAAAACGAAGTGCCTGAAATTAGACAAGGTATCGTTCAAATCAAATCAATCGCGCGTGAGGCTGGTCAAAGAACTAAAATCGCAATCTATAGTGAAGACCCACAAATCGACCCAATCGGTACTTGCGTAGGTCCTAAAGGCGTTAGAGTTAACGCTGTAGTTAGTGAACTCGGTGGGGAAAAGATTGATATTATTCCTTGGAGCGAAAATCCACTTGAATTTATCGCAAAAGCATTATCGCCTGCAAAAGTTCTTAAAGTATTCGCACTTGAAGAAGAAAATTCAGCAAGAGCAATCGTTCCAGACGATAAACTTTCACTTGCTATCGGTCGTGACGGTCAAAACGCAAGACTTGCAGTTAAACTTACCGGCTGGAAAATCGACGTTAAGAGCGAATCAAGCGTAGCAACCGAAGAAACGGAAGAATAAGGGAAAACTTAAATGGAAAAAAAAGTTCCTATGCGTATGTGTATCGTTTGTAGGGAAATGAAACCGAAAAACGAACTCGTTCGTATCGTAAAAACGGCAAACGGTATCGTTGCTGATAAAACTGGTAAGGTATCTGGGCGTGGCGCGTATATTTGCCACAGTCAAGAGTGCTTAAAAAAACTTAAAAAAGCGAAAATTTTGAATAAAGTTTTTCAAACGGAAGTTGATGAAAGCGTTTATCTTGCCGTAGAGGAGGCTTTACTTGCAAACGAAGAGTAAAGTGGAAACTTTTATAGGGTTTACCTTGCGTTCTGGCAAATATAGGCTGGGTGTAAACGCTATAAAAACCTTAAAAAAAGTAGAACTTTTGTTATTATGTGACACGGCGTCCGAAAACACGGTTAAAGACGCTGTTAAACTTGCAAAAAGATTTAGAACGAAACTTATCGTTTCAAAAAAAATCCCAGTCGAAGTTTTGACGGGAAAAGAACCTTGTAAATTGATGGCGATAACCGATTTATCTTTAGCGAAAGCGATAATCGGCGCGCTTGATGAAAATTTTACCTTGATGCCCACGGAGGAAAGTAATGGCTGAAAAGAAAGAACTTCAACAAGGCAATATTAAAAAAATTATAGAATTATTAGGCGGGGAAGAAGTTAAAAATGCCGTAGCGTCGGTTAAAAACGCTGTAAACGGCAGTAAGAGTTTAAAAACTAAACTTGAAGAAAAAATCTCTGCATTTAAAGAAGCAATAAAACAAAAAGAACTTGATGCTAAAAAGGCTGAGGAAGAAAGAATAGCGAAAGAAAACGCTATTAAACTTGAAAAAGAGCTCGAGGCTAAAAAAGCGGAAGAGGCTAAGGCTGTTGCTGAAAAGGAACAACAACCTGCACAAAAGCCTGCGGATAAACCTGTTAATAAACCAGTTGAAAAACCGGTTGAAGTTGCGCGCAAAAAACCACAAGAATACACGGCTAACGAAAGACCACAGTTTAATAATAATCGTCAAGATAGACCTAATCGCGATAATCGTGAGCGTTCGGGGGAAAATAGACCTAACAACAATCGTTTTAACGATAAACCAAACGATAAAAAGCCTACGCAACCAAACAAGTTCAACGATAAGTCTAAGGTTTTTGCCGCACCACAAGAAATTCCACAATTTAATACTAAAAACAACAACTATCAACAAAAGAAGAAAAACGGCAACGAAAAATCTTTTGAAGACAAGCGTACCGTTAATAAACGCGCTCTCATTAAAAACAACGTTTCGATTGACGACTTTGATGAAGATAAGTCAGGCTACAGAAAGTTGAGAGTTAAAAAGAATAAAAAGGAAGAAAAATCGCAAGTTATTAAAATTGAACACGCGGTTATTACTTCTGAAGTTATTCCACTTAAAGTTTTAAGTGAAAAAATTGGTATTTCGGCTATCGAAATTACTAAAAAGTTATTCAAAGAAGGTATTATGAAGACGATTAACGATTCAATCGACTTCGATACGGCTGCTTTCGTTGCTGCCGACCTTGGCATTGAACTTGAACTTAAACTTGAAAAAACTGCCGAAGATAAACTTACCGAAGCGTTTGGTGGTAACGAAATAGAAGATGAAAGCAAACTTGTTAAGCGTCCACCAGTTGTTACCGTTATGGGACACGTTGACCACGGTAAAACTTCGCTTTTAGACCGTATTCGTAAAGCAAACGTTACCAGTGGTGAAGCAGGTGGTATTACTCAACATATCGGCGCATATCAAGTAACGATAGGTGGTAAGCCTATTACTTTCCTTGATACTCCTGGTCACGAAGCGTTTACTGCTATGCGTGCAAGGGGCGCTCAATCAACCGATATCGCTGTATTAGTAGTTGCTGCTGACGACGGTATAATGCCACAAACTATAGAGGCTATTCACCACGCAAAAGCAGCGGGCGTTTCAATCATAGTTGCAGTAAATAAAATTGATAAACCTGAAGCAAATATTGAAAGAATTAAAACGCAACTTACCGAACACGACATCTTAATTGAAGAATGGGGTGGGGACGTAATGCTTTGCCCAGTATCGGCTAAAACAGGTCAAGGCGTTGAAGATTTATTAGAATCAATTCTTTTACTTGCTGATATTAAAGACCTTAAAGCAAATCCTGATAGAAAAGCAAAAGGTGTCGTAATCGAAGCAAAACTCGACCAAAATAGCGGTCCTCTTGCAACCGTTCTTATTCAAAACGGTACTTTAAAGGTTGCCGATTCAATCGTAGTTGGTATGGTTACCGGTAAGGTAAGAGCAATGACCGACGATAAGGGTAGAAGAATTAACTCTGCTGGTCTTTCAGTTCCTGTTTCTATTATGGGTTTAGACGAAGTTCCTAACGCAGGCGATATTTTATATGCAGGCCCAGAAGA
>JAGCMG010000006.1 GCA_017646555.1 Clostridia bacterium
CAAAACTTCTTTAATTTTACGGAATAATCCCATAAATTCACCTTTTATTCTTCATCTAAAACGACGTCGGAAAGTTTAACGGAAACAAGTTTCGAAACACCCTTTTCTTCCATCGTAACGCCAAAGAGAGCGTCGGCAAGTTCCATAGTAGGTTTTCTATGCGTAATAACGATAAATTGCGTTTCCTTAGAGAATTTCTTTAAGTATCTAGCAAATCTATCAACGTTTGCTTCGTCAAGCGCCGCTTCAATTTCGTCGAGTACGCAGAACGCCATAGGCTTTAATTTTAAGATTGCAAAGAGTATTGCAATAGCCGTAAGCGCTTGTTCGCCACCGGAATAAAGCGAAAGTTTTGATAACTTTTTGCCCGGTGGTTCAACCTTAATTTCGATACCTGCTTCAAGTTTATCGGTAGCGTTGGTGTAGTCAAGTTCAAGCGACGCCCTACCACCACCAAAGAGTTCTTTAAAGATTTTGCCGAAGTTTTCGTTAATCTTTTTAAAGCCTTCGTCAAATTGCGCAACCATTTCGTCTTTAATGGTGTTAAGCGCTGATTGAATATCGGCTTCAGCATCTTCAAGGTCTTTCTTTTGAAGTTGCATTTCTTCAAACTTAGCCTTTTCTTCCTTATAATCGTCAAGCGCGTTAGCGTTGATTTCGCCAAGGAAGTTTCTTCTCTTTCTAATTCTTTGAATTTCTGCTTCACCGAATTTAGCGTCGTAATTTTCTTCTCTAACCTTTTGCGCCGTTTCGTAAGTTTCTTGATAATCTTCCCAAACGCTTTGTTGTAAGTGCTCTAAATCAGAGTCAACTTTTGCAAGCGCTGCAACTTGATTACCGCGTTTATCGGTAAGTTCGATAATTTCCTTTTGAAGTTCGGCAATCGTATCATTTTTAGCGTTAAGTTCGCCCTTTAACTCACCGCTACGCTTTTCAGTTGCGTTAATTTCGTCTTCAATCTTTTTGATTTCGTCGCGTTCTTCCTTGCTCATAGCGATAAGCGCCATTTGCTTTTTAAGGTCGTCGATTGCTACGAGTTTTTCCTTAACGATTTCATCAAGTTCGCTTGCAGTGTGCTTAGAAAGATTGATTTCGTTTTTATAGTTTTCAATATCCGATTTTTTAGCCGTTATTGAGTTTTTCGTTTCGGTTATATCAATCTTAATGCCCGTTTGGGCAGATAAAATCTCATCTTTTTTCTTCTTTAAAGATTCGGCAACAAGTGAGTTTTTCTCTGCTTGGTCGGATAATTTTTCCTTATCTTTTTCGATTTGTTCGGCGTCTATTTCAGTCGCCTTTGACTTTTTATGAAGTTCGTCAATCTTAGAATTGATTACCTTAATACCGCCGTTTGTATCGTTGATTTCCGTTTCAATAGTGTTAAGAGATTGCTTAAAGGCATCAATCTTTTGGTCTTCAACGACTTTATCTTGTTTAGATTGCCATAATAAAGCGTTAATTTCTTCAAGTTTTTTAAGCAGTTCGTCGCGTTTTGATTCTTCAGCGCGTTTTTCAGCAGTTAACTTATCCATTTCTGCATTTGCTTTTTTAAGTTCGTTAGCAACTTCTTCTAAACGACGGTCGTTAGATAAAATACCTGCATTAACGCGTCTTGAACCACCTGACATTGAACCTTGTGGATTAATCAAGTCGCCGTCAAGCGTAACGATTTTAAAAGCAAAGGCGTACTTTTTAGCAATTTTAGTAGCGTTGTCAATGTTATCAACCACTAAAGTATTGCCTAATAAACTTGAAATAATATTAGAAAATTCAGGCGCGTATTTAACGATTTCAGTCGCTTCACCAAAAGCGCCGTTTTCCTTTTCAGCGTCAATAACTTCTCTTAATTTAATTCTTGGTTTAACAGCACTAATAGGTAAGAAAGTAAGTCTACCTAAATCGTTTTTCTTTAAATATTCAATTAAGAATTTAGCGTCGTCAGGGGTTTGAACCACGATATTTTGAGCCGACGCAGCAAGTGCAATTTCGATAGCAACGTCGAATTTTTTATCGCACGAAATAATTTCAGCAACCAAGCCTTTCATTTTAGACGCAACTTCTTTATTAGTTTTAGCGTGTTTATAAAGGTTTTGTACTGATTGATTATACCCTTCGTGGTTTTCTTTATAAGCACGATAGAAAGTTTCCCTTGTTTTTAAAGTGGACAAGGTAGAATTCATACCGTAAATTTTGTTATCTATAACGGCTACTTTTTCGTTAGCAGAGCGAACTTCCGTTTCCGTTTTAACGACTTCACCTTTAAGATTTTCAGTTTTTTCTACTAAATTTTCCGAATTTTTAGTAGAAGTAGCAATATCACCTAAAACTACTTCGTATTTATTTGTTAATTGCGTAATTTTTTCTTCAAGTTCAGAAAGTCTTTCGATATACGCGTTAAGTTCGGCGTCTTCGCTACCTTTTTTGAACTTATAGTCAGAAAGCGATTCTAAGGAAGAAAGCATCTTTTTATTACTTTCTCTTTCGATACTTTCACCGATAGCAATTTTTTCGTTAAGAGAAACGATTTCAAGCGAAAGCGCCTCATCTTTTGCGATAAGTTCTTTTAAGGTTTTTTCGTTTTCGCTAATTTGATTTTCAGCGTTAGCAATTTCTTGCTTGTCCTTTTCAATGAGCGCTAAAACTTTTTCCTTTCTATCGTTTGCTTGTTCGATATCTCTTTCGATATTAGCAATTCTTTCTTTAACAAGGTTATTTTTACCTGCTTTTTGTTCGGCAGCAACGCGTTTTTCGGTGTATAAACGGTTTAAGCGATTAAGCGTTTGGTCTATGTTAGAAAGTTCTTGCATAAGGCTTTCAAGCGAAGATTTAGCCGAAGAAAGTTCACTATTTCTAAGTTCGGTTTGTTCGTCGATAGCCTTAATTCTTGTGTTGATTTTATCTTTATCAGCGCCAACGCTTTCAACTTTTGAAATATACACGTTAAGTTCGTGGCGTTTTAAATCAGCCGTAAGTTCGTTATATTCCCTTGCCTTATTAGCCTGCTTTTCCAAAGGTCCTAAACGCGATTCAATAACCGACATAATATCGGAATAACGCGTTAAGTTTTCACGCGTTCTTTCAAGTTTTCTTTCGTTTTCGTTTTTACTTGCTTTAAACTTAGATATACCCGTAGCCTCTTCAAAGATTACACGTCTATCTTCCGGCTTAGCATTTAAAAGTTCGGAAACCTTACCTTGTCCGATAATCGTATAGCCGTCACGGCCTACACCGACTTCTCTTAAAAGATTTACCATATCGCGAAGTCTTGCAGGTTGTTTATTTATGTAATATTCGCTTTCGCCACTACGGTATAACTTACGCGTAAATATAACTTCGTTATAATCAAGGCTAAAAATATGTTCAGAGTTATCAAAGAACAACGATACTTCACAATAAGATAACTTCTTTCTTGAATCCGTACCGTTAAAGATAACGTCTTGCATATTGCCACCACGGAGCGCTTTTGCAGACTGTTCGCCTAAAACCCAACGAATAGCGTCGGCTACGTTAGATTTACCACAACCGTTAGGCCCTACGATACAGGTTACGCCTTCCCCGAAGTTTATTTCAGCCTTGTCCGCAAACGACTTAAAGCCGAATAATTCTACCTTTTCAAAATTCAATGTTGTTTACCTTTTTCCCTTTTTTAAGTTACCACTTTTAGTCATTTGTAAAAAAGCAGTTTTTGCAGCGTCTTGTTGAGCGCGTTTTTTACTACCGGCAGTACCAACGGCAACTTGCTTACCGTTGATTATTACGCCTTCGGTAAAACACGGCTCATTATCAGGACCTTTTTTACCGATACTTATATATTTTGGCGGAGCAATTTTTTTCTTTTGTAAATATTCTTGCAACGCCGATTTATAATCTTTATCGGGTTTAACTTTAATATCTTCACCCGATTTAATATTCTTTTCTTCCGGTGTGATAAGCGTTTTTAATAAAAACTTTTTAGCTTTATCTACACCACCGTCTATGTATATACCTGCAACAACGGCTTCATATAAACTTGAATAAAATTTTTCGTTAGGGTCTTTATCGTTTACGATACCACGCCCTAAAAGAATAAATTTATCAATCCCAAGCCTAAAAGTTGCGCGTGTTAACGGCTCTTTTGAAACAAGTTTTTTGCGTCTTTCAGTTAACTTACCTTCGTTTTCGTTAGGATATTTTTCAACCAAATATTCCGTAACCAAAAAAT
The DNA here is from genome assembly GCA_017646555.1 of Clostridia bacterium. Lineage (GTDB taxonomy): Bacteria > Bacillota > Clostridia > Christensenellales > Borkfalkiaceae > UBA11475. Next base: position 4,202 of record JAGCMG010000006.1, read on the forward strand.
CAAGTATAGCGTCCCCAAAAAACTCTAACCTTTCGTTATCTTCCGTCCCACTGTTTTCGTTAGTGTAGGATGAGTGCGTAAAACATTTAACGAAAAGCGCGCTGTCTTTGAACTTGTAACCTAAGACCTTTTCGCACTCAGAAAATTCAAAAATCATTGATTTTCCTCAACGCCGAACCCTTTTGCAAACGCATTTTCAAGCGCGCCGATAGTATCGGCTTTTGCAAGGTCAACTGCTTTAAGAATACTTGCCATCATAGTATCAGCGTTAGATGAGCCGTGCGATTTAATAACGAGTTTTTTAGCGCCTAAAAATACTGCGCCACCTGCGTTATTGTAATCAAGTTTGCCTCTTAATCTTGTGAAAGAATTTTTAAGAAGCAACCCACCCATTTTGGTCTTAAACGAAGAATTAATTTCCATTTTAAGCATTTTAAGCATAGTCATAATAGCGCCTTCAATGGACTTAATAGCAATATTCCCCGAAAAACCGTCGGTAACTACAACGTCAACGTCACCAGAAAGGATTTCTCTTGCTTCCATATTACCAATAAAGTTAAGGCTTTCATCCGCCTTTAAGAGCGGAAAAACTTCGTGATTTAATGCGTTGCCCTTTTTATCTTCCGTACCGTTAGATAAAAGACCGATTTTAGGGTTTTTAATACCGAAAGCGACCTTAGAGTATTCTCTACCCATAATAGCAAAATCGTGAAGATTATTAGCCTTACAATCAGCGTTAGCGCCAACGTCTAAAATAAGCACGCTCTTGCCTTCGATTAAGGTTGGAACAACAGGACAAAGCGCAGGACGGCTTACCCCAGGAAGTCTACCAAGTTTTAACGTTGCGCCAACTAAAACAGCGCCGGTTGAGCCTGCCGAAACGAACGCCACGGCATCGTCGTCTTCTTTTAATATTTTAAATGCTACGCAAAGTGAAGAATCCTTTTTTTGTCTAATAGCGACGGTAGGTTCTTCGTCGTTAGTGATAACTTCTTTAGCGTCTACAATTTCGATACGCGCATTGTCAAAAGTATAATCTTTAAGGCGTTCTTTAATAATATCTTCGTTTCCTACTAAAACGATATTGAAATCTTTTTCTGCATTAACGGCTTTAACAGCGCCTGCAATAATTTCGGATGGGGCGTTATCCCCACCAAAAGCGTCAACTATAATTTTCATCATAATCTATCTCCAAAAGCCAAAAGGCTGAATAATTTTAATAAGTTTTTTATTTTATGCTAACTGCAAAATTTTTAGGCTAAAAGGCTTAATATTCACAGTTATTTACGGTTCTTGGGAACGGAATAACGTCTCTAATATTACCGATACCGGTTAAATACATAATCATACGTTCAAAGCCCATACCAAAGCCTGAGTGAACGACGCCACCGTATTTTCTTAAATCAAGGTAGAATTCGTAATCTTCTGCCTTTAAGCCCATTTCTTCCATACGCTTTAATAATACGTCGGTTCTTTCTTCTCTTTGCGAACCACCACAAAGTTCACCGATACCAGGAACTAAAAGGTCTGCTGCAGCAACGGTCTTACCGTCGTCGTTTAAACGCATATAGAACCCTATGATATCTTTTTGATAATCAGTTAAGAATACCGGCTTTTTATAAACTTCTTCGGTTAAATACTTTTCGTGTTCGCTTTGTAAGTCAGCACCCCAGTATACAGGGAATTCAAATCTATCTTTTACTTTTTCTAAAATTTCAATAGCCTTTGTATAAGAAAGTCTTACGAATTCATTATTAACGACGTTTTCAAGTCTTGCTAAAAGACCGTTATCAACGAATTGATTTAAGAACTTTAATTCTTCCGAACAAGTTTTCATAACGTAGTTGATAATGTGTTTAACCATTGCTTCTTCAACGTCCATATCGTCAGATAAATCAGCAAAAGCCATTTCAGGTTCAATCATCCAAAACTCAGACGCGTGTCTAACCGTGTTAGATTTTTCAGCCCTAAAAGTTGGGCCAAAAGTATACACGTTCCCAAACGCCATAGCGTAAGTTTCAGCCATCAATTGACCCGAAACAGTAAGCGACGCAGGTTTACCAAAGAAATCTCTCTTATAATCAACTTCCCCACTTTTAGCAACTTTATTAAGGTCAAGCGTAGTTACTTGGAACATTGCGCCGGCGCCTTCACAGTCACTACCCGTAATAATTGGTGTATGAACGTAAACAAACCCACGCTTATTGAAAAAGTCGTGTACTGCAAAAGCCGCTTCACTTCTAATTTTAAACACGGCGTTAAAAGTGTTAGTACGTGCTCTTAAGTGAGCGATACCCCTTAAAAATTCAAGCGTATGACGCTTTTTTTGTAAAGGATAGTCAGGCGTAGAAGTGCCTGCAACGATAACGCTTTCAGCCGAAATTTCAAACGGTTGACGGTTATTAGGCGTTAAAACAAGTTCGCCCGTAATAATAAGCGCAGCGCCAACGTTTTGTTTAGCGATTAAATCGTAATCGTTTAATTTATCCTTAGTAATAACGACTTGGCAATTTTTAAAATAACTACCGTCGTTAAGTTCGATAAAACCAAACAAGCCGCAATCTCTTACGGTCTTTGCCCAACCACCGACTTTAACTGTTTTACCCGAAAATTCTTCAGGATTACTAAATATATCTTTTAAAAGAGTTCTTTCCATAAAACACCCCGTAAATATAAAATACTATTCTAGATAATTTTATCATTTTTTTTATGATTTTTCAAGTATTTATGTAATCTTTTATTACAAAGTAATAAACTATTTTTTATCAAAAAAAAAAACCGCCGAAGCGGTGCGCTTTTTATTAAACTTTATATTTACCTTTTTTAACGAAAATACGGAAAACTACAAACCCTGCAATAGCAGCAACTGCGCCTACCCAAGGCATAAAGCCAAACGAAACGTCAGCCTTTGGAGTTGATGCCCATTCGGTAATATAGTATTCGGTAATTTCCATACGTAATTGGAACGGTGATAAAATAGTGAAGATGATGCAGAAAATAAAGCAAACTTGTAAAAGTATAAGCGACTTCGTCCACGCTTCTTGACGGGAAGAAAGCACACCATACACTACTGAAAGTACCATCACACACATCATAATTACTGTTAAAAGGTTAAGATATCCTGCTACACTAACGTGCGTGTCTTTAAGTGCTTTAACAGTCAAAAGACCAAACCCACTATAAACTTGGCTATAATCAACGTTTTGCCCAGTCGTAGCGTCGTAAACGAAAGCCTTTGCGTCAACGTAATTGCAAAGTAAACAAATAAACATTACGAAAACGAAACTTAACGCAGAAATGTAACAAATTGAACTGTTCTTTTCAAACCTTGATGGTTTTAACATTAAAATACTCCTTATGCGGTAAACAAAACCACAATTATAGTTATACTTTATAAAGTATACCATAAAATTTAGCGTGTGTCAATACTAAATTTTATTTAATATACTAAATTATTGTTCTACTGAAAGTTCTTCTATTTCACGCTTGAGTTTTTTACGCATATCTACGTATTTATCAAGTTTTTCCCTTTCAGCATCAACTAAATTTTTAGGTGCTTTATCTAAAAAGCCCTTGTTCATAAGTTTGCCGTTTGCGCGTTTAATTTCGGCTTCAACGTTGTCAAGTTCAGCATTTAAACGCTTAATTTCAGCCGAAATATCAACGAGTTCACCCATAGGAACGTAAAGTTCAGCGCACGATAACACTTGAGAAATAGTTCTTTCTTTAAGTTCAGACTTATCGCTTATTATAACGATTTCGCTAACACCTGCAAGTTTTTCGATATATAAAGCGCCTTTTTTAATTGCCGTTGCAACGTCGCTCTTAACAAAGAGTTGAACTTTTTTAGACGGAGCAGCGCCAACGGTTGCTTTAATATTTCTAACTGCTTTAATTACAGCCATTACGGGTTCAACGTCTTTAACTGCTTTAGAGTAGTTAAACTTAGCGTTGTATCTTGGGAAGTCTTGCACCATAATACTGCCCGTTGCGTTAGGAATATTAGAATAAATTTCTTCGGTAACGAACGGAACGAACGGATGTAAAAGTTTAACGGTTTCAGTTAAAACGTAAACTAATACGCTTAAAGTGTGTGAACGCTTAACTTCGTCGTCGCCGTATAAAACAGGCTTGGTAAGTTCAATGTACCAGTCGCAAAAATCATTCCAAACGAAGTCGTAAAGTTTAGCGATAGCGTTACCCATTTCATATTTTTCCATATTAACGGTAACTTCTCTAATAGCCCTATTGAGTTTAGAAATAATCCACTTGTCAGCAGAATTTAACTTGCAATCTTTAAGTGGTAAAATTTCAACGCCTTCAGCGTTCATAAGTACGAATCTTGAAGCGTTCCAAACTTTATTCATAAAGTTTCTTGAGCCTTCAAGTTTTTCGTCGGAAAATCTTGTATCACTACCAGGCGCAATACCGTTAATAAGCGAAAATCTTAAAGTATCAGCACCGTATTTATCAATAATTTCAAGAGGGTCAATACCGTTGCCTAACGATTTACTCATTTTTCTACCTTGAGCGTCACGAACAAGACCGTGAATAAGAACGTCTTTAAACGGTATTCTGTTCATATGTTCCACGCCCGAGAAAATCATCCTTGCTACCCAGAAGAAGATTATATCGTAAGCAGTAACTAAAACGTCGGTCGGGTAGAAATATTCTAAATCCTTGGTCTTATCAGGATAGCCAAGCGTTGAGAACGGCCATAACGCCGAAGAAAACCACGTATCTAAAACGTCTTCGTCTTGACGGACGTTAGAAGAACCACACTTACTGCAAACGTGAACGTCTTCTTTAGAAACCATCAATTCCCCACAATCGTCGCAGTAATATGCAGGGATTCTATGCCCCCACCAAAGTTGACGGGAAATACACCAGTCCCTAATATTTTCCATCCAATTATAGTAGATTTTAGAAAATCTTTGTGGAATAAATTTAATTTTCTTATTTTTAACAACCTCAACTGCAGGTTTAGCAAGTGGTTCCATTTTAACGAACCATTGTTTTGAAACGGTTGATTCTACCGTTGCTTTACAACGATAACAATGCCCTACGTTATGGTGAAGTGGTTCGGTTTTAACGAGCGCACCAAGTTCTTTTAATTGTTCAACGATTACAGGACGATATTTTTCAGACGGCATACCTTGACTTTCGCCTGCTAATTCGCACATAGTACCATCGTCGTTGATAACTTTAACGATAGGAAGATTATGGCGAAGCCCAACTTCAAAGTCGTTAGGGTCATGCGCTGGGGTAATTTTAACAGCGCCAGTACCGAATTCTTTTTCAACGTAAGTGTCGGCAATAATCGGAATTTCTTTATTGACAACCGGTAAAATAACCGTTTTACCGATTAAGTTTTTATATCTTTCGTCATCAGGGTGAACTGCAACTGCAGTATCGCCAAGCATAGTTTCAGGTCTTGACGTTGCAACTACGATATATTCGTCGCTATCTTTAACTTGATATTTTAAGTGCCAAAGGAAAGAATCTTCTTCAACGTAATCAACTTCAGCATCAGAAAGTGCAGTTTTACAATGTGGACACCAGTTAATAATTCTATCCCCTTGATAGATAAGTCCTTTATTGTAAAGGTTAACGAATACTTCCTTAACGGCTTTAGAACACTTTTCGTCCATAGTAAACGCCAAGCGCGACCAATCGCAAGAAGAACCTAACTTTTTAAGTTGTTCAACGATTCTACCACCGTATTGTTCCTTCCATTTCCAAGCGCGCACTAAAAAACCGTCTCTACCAACGTCGTTTTTAGTTAAACCTTCTTTAGCCATTTGTTCAACTATTTTAACTTCCGTAGCGATAGACGCGTGGTCAGTACCAGGGAGCCAAAGCGCAGAATAGCCTTGCATCCTTTTGAAACGGATTAAAGTATCTTGTAAAGTATTGTTAAGGGCGTGACCCATATGAAGTTGCCCCGTTATATTTGGTGGGGGAATTACGATAGTAAAAGGTAATTTAGACGGGTCTACTTCTGCTTTAAAATACCCCTCTTCTTCCCACGTTTTATAAATACGGTTTTCAAATTCACCAGGATTGTAAGTTTTTGACATATCCATAAGGCACACTCCTTATAAGTTCATTACGGCAAAAGCCGTGGTAAATGTTATTATAACCTTTTTTGCTTTTATTGTCAAATATAAATATTAAAGTAAACAAATAAAATTGTTTGTGCATAGAATAAACAAAACGATAAAAGGAGGTAAATATGAAAAAATTAATAACGTGTTTTATCGCTTTAATATTACTAATCGTGCCTTTTTCGGGCTGTGGTGAAGAGGATACTATTTCGGTTAACGAAGTAACCCACTCAGTCTTTTACGCGCCTATGTACGTGGCAATGGAAAAAGGCTATTTTGAAGAAGAAAACGTCAGCATTAGCCTAACGAACGGTGGTGGCGCTGATAAAGTTATGACGGCAGTAGTTTCGGGGGATGCCGATATCGGTTTATGTGGTCCTGAAACTGTTATTTACGTTCGCGCACAAGGGAAATTAGACGCTCCTAAAGTGTTTGCTCAACTAACGCAAAAAGACGGTGCTTTTTTAATTTCACGAACTAACGAAAAAGAAAATTTTTCTTTAAACAATTTAAAAAATAAAGATATTTTGGCGGGTCGTGAAGGTGGTGTCCCTGCAATGTCGTTTGAATACGCTATGAAAGAGGCCGGCTTAACGCGCAACGTCGACTACACCCTTAATTTTGGCGTGCAGTTTAATATGATGACACCTGCTTTTGAAAGTGGCACGTCTGATTACGTTACCATGTTCGAGCCAAGCGCGTCAGAGTTTGAAAAAGCTGGCAAAGGCTATATCGTAGCAAGTATGGGCGAACTTTCAGGCGAACTTCCCTACACTTCATTTATTGCGCTTGATAGTTTTCTAAAAGACAACGAAGAAAAAGCGCTTGCGTTTATTCGCGCAATTAAAAAAGGCTACGATTTTATTGCTAATAACACCGATTTAGCCGTAGCGCAAGCAATAAAAGGACAATTTGCTGGAACTTCGGTTGAATCACTTGCTATATCGGTTAAAAACTATCGCGCAATAGGCGCTTGGAAAGCCGACTTAAAAGCGACTGAAACAAGTTTTACAAGACTTCAAAATATTATGGAATTTGCTGGCGAATTGCCCGTTAGATTTTCCTTTAGCGAATTGGTCGATAATTCGTTAGTAGATAAAGCGTTATAAAAAACGGAGAGCACTAATGAATACCCTGCTTGAAATCAACAACGTAACCTATACCTATCACACTAAAAACGGCGAAACGACGGCGATTGAAAACCTTAAATTTAACGTAAAAGATAAAGAATTCGTATCAATCGTCGGACCGTCGGGGTGTGGAAAAACCACCATTTTATCAATAATTTCAGGGTTAATTTCCCCTACTCGTGGGCAAACGCTATTAAATGGTAAAAAAATAGAAAAACCGTGCGACAACATAGGTTATATGTTACAAAAAGACCAACTTTTTCCTTGGCGAACGATAGAAAAAAACGTATTTTTACCGCTCGAAATTAAAAAAGTTAAGGACGAAAACGCTAAAAATTACGGGCGCGAACTACTTATTAAATACGGACTTAAAGACTTTTTAAAAAGTTACCCCGACGAACTTTCAGGTGGTATGCGCCAACGCGTTGCGCTGATTAGAACGCTTGTATCTAAACCCGACCTATTGCTTTTAGACGAACCTTTTTCAGCGCTTGATAGCAAAACAAGGCTATCCGTATCAAACGACGTGTATAAGATTATTCGCGCAGAAAACAAGACGGCGATTTTAGTTACGCACGATATAAGCGAAGCAATTTCAATGTCGGATAGAGTAATCGTTTTAACTGAGCGACCGTCAAAAGTGAAAAATGAACACGTCATATCATTAAGTGGTTCTTCCCCAATCAACAAGCGTGAAAACCCTGAGTTTTCCAAATGGTTTGAAATACTTTACAAGGAACTTGACGCAAATGAAAAATAACAATTATTCAATCGAACACGCGCTTTTTATTAAAAAACAAAAACGCGAAACTTTAATAGTAAACGCGTTTAGATTAGGCGTATTTTTTGCCATATTTTTCCTTTGGGAACTTCTTGTAAACATAGGTGTTTTAGACGGTTTTATAACCAGTTATCCAAGTAAAATAGCGATAACCGTATATGAACTTTTTAAATCTGGCGAACTTTTAACGCATATAGGAATAACTCTATACGAAACGCTTTTAGGCTTTTTTATTTCGGTCAGTTTAGGCTATATTACGGCGCTAATTTTATGGTGGTCTGAGCGTTTAAGACGAGTTTTTGAGCCGTATATAGTAGTTTTAAACAGTTTGCCTAAAATTGCGTTAGGTCCGGTTATAATAGTGTGGTTTGGCAGTGGCGAAAAAGCCATTATTGCAATGGCGGTTTTAATTAGCGTAATAGTGTGTGTTCTTTCAATGCTTGGCGCATTTTTAGAAACCGACAAGGATAAAATTTTACTATTAAAATCAATGGGCGCAAGCAAGTTTACTATTATGACTAAACTCGTTATCCCCGGCTCAAAAGAAGCCTTTGTAAATATGCTAAAAATCGCTTTAGGTATGGCTTGGATAGGCTCAATTATGGGCGAATATTTAGTTTCAAAAGCGGGACTTGGGTATTTAATAGTATATGGAAGTCAGGTGTTTAAACTTGATTTAGTTATGGCGTCTACCGTAGTTTTATTATTACTTTCGGGCGCTATGTACTACCTTGTTACCTTGCTTGAAAAACTTTTAATTAAAAACAAAAAGTACGGCTAACTTTGCACGGCGATAACAACAAAAAAAAGACACCCCGAAAGGTGTCTTTTATAATTAATTAAACTTTTACATCAAAGTTAGAGAACGAATAGGTAACTTTCGTACCAGTAGTAGTCCCGTTGTTAGTATAACCCGTACCGTCCGTCCTTGACCAGAATTCAAACCCTACGACTTTTGATACGAGCGTAGTAGTTGCAAATTCGGTGCCTTCAATATAAATTGCTAAATAGCCTGTTGCGTTCGCCTTAATTTCAACACTTACTGTTGTTTTGCCTTCAAACGGTTTAGCGGCGTTAGCAGGACTTGAAAGGCCAGCATCGCCATAACCCACCTTAATAGACCATTTTCCTTCCCAACAGCAGAATTGGAATGAAACGCTTGCGCCGTCGCTTCTTACGCCCTTACCTGCGTGCATTACGATTGCCGGGAATATCTTCGTACCTGAACCCATATTAGCGTAGTTAAGTTTGAAGGAAATTTTACTATTTTTAGTCATAGCAAACGGTACTACACCCGAATAAATTTCCGCTTTTGTTAAGTCAGAAGTTACGGTATAAGAGCCATTAGAACCAGTGTAAGAGAAGTTGCTATTTATGTATGCACTAATTTGAGTTTCATCCATATTAGCGATTTGTTTAACGATAATAGGACAATCTTCAATTCTTGTTGCAATTTTAATGTTTGTAAGTGTTGAAGCAAGGTTTCTATATATACCAGTAACGCCAGCAAAAGTGTAATTACCTAATCTACACATTATGCGTAAGCCCTGACCGTCGTCAGTTGCCCCAAGACCGTAAGCCTTACCGTTAACAACGGCAACTGCAATCTTTAAACCTGAACTTGAAGTAAATTGATTGTATTGCGCTTGGGTTAAGGTTTCGCCAAACCAAACTTCACCAAATCTTAAACCCCAGTGATTACTGTTATACTTGTTAGGGTCGTAGTGACCACCCCAAGTAACACCAGCAGATTCTTTAGCAGAAAGTCTAATAAATACACCACCCGTTTCCTTGGTCACACTTGATGGAGCATGGTAATTGAATTCCATATAAATTGCCTTATTTGCTACTGCAGGCGCAATATATAATTCAGTAGTGAACGCGCTTTCAGAGATACCACCCGTAGAACTTACCGTATCGTTAGTAAATGCCTTTGTTAAAGTAATTGTCTTTTCCTGCGAAATAGCGCCACCGTTTACGGTAATAGTGAAACTACTATAACCGTCTGGTTGAACGACATATTGACCGTCTAAAAGTTTTGTTTTAACAATGCCGTTTGCGTCAACATATGCCGTTACCATAGCATTGGTTGACTTAAATGTTACCGATATATTTTCAGGGATTTTAGTGCCTAAAAGAATATTATTAGTCGTTTGTTTAAGAGTTAAAGTAACGTCCCTTTGTAAAGATGCGCTAACCACGTCAACTACGATTTGCATAGGACCTGAAATCTTGTTTGCAACGAAGTCGAAATAGTAGTCGTTACCGCTTTGAGTTAAGGTTTTAACAGCACCGTCAACCTTTACAGAGTTAACGAGATAACCGTCTTGAACGGCAACGTGAACAGGAACGCTTCTACCAAAGGTAATCGAGTTAACAACGTCAACGGTTGCCTTACCCGTTTGCCCCGTTACCGAAGAAGTAATTGAACAGTTAATCGGCGATTCGGTATAAAGCATAAGGTCGGTAATTTCAACGTTCAAATTGTTGTATAAGATGATACCTTCAATTCTGGTGTTAGCAGTGTTTATCGACTTAAAGTGAGTAAGTGCGCCACCGTTAACCGAATAGAACATATGTGCTTGCGTGCCGTCTAAGAAAAGACCGATTTTAACTTTACAATAAAGTTCTTTTGTACTGGTTACGGCTTTAACAGGCAACATTTTCCAGTCGCCACCAAAGTTGTTGATACCACGGACAGCAAATTGATTAGCAGTACTATTATCAACGCCGTTTGAAACGTATCTTACTACGTAACAACCACTACCTAAACCTGCGTATTGTACGCCGACTGGGCTTGGGCTAATAACGCCACCGGTAGCAAAACCACCGTAAATGTCAAGTCCGTCAAGTTTAGACGGTTTAATATCAAAAGTAGCCTCAGCATACTTAATTTCCCCTAAATTTGGGTTAAAGTACATATAGGTATGCTTTTTAGAAGTCGTATTGTTAGAAGTTACTTTACCGAGTGCCGCTTCAGAAACGTCATAAGTGCCGTCAAAAGCAGTACCGTTCCAAGTATTGTTTTCAATAGAGCCTACCGCTGAAATTACGTTATAATTAAACGAAAGACTATAATTATTTTGCGAAGAAGAAACGGTTATTTGTTTCGTTAAAAAGTTAGGGTCCGAAACCGAAACGGTATAAGTGCCGTTTGACAAGTTAAAGTTACTAATCGTACCGTTAGTTGCTTCAAGCACGGTGCTTGCGCCTAAACTATCGGTAAAAGTAACTTTACCAGTATAGTTTATAGCAGTATTGTCGCCGTTGAGTGGTTTTACAGTTGTAATAGTACAAACGTTAGCAGGAACAACTGCCGTAAATTTTACCATTACGACAACTTCTGTAAACGAGCCTGCTGATAAAGTAATAGTGTTACTACCAACGTCGTTACCGTTTACGTTAAATCTTTCAATCGCATAACCACTATTAGCAATCGCAGTTACGGTTACGCCAGTACCTTTAGTGCCAGTATAACTAACCGTACCGTAGTTAGGCGTTTCATTAAAAATTTGTATGAAATTATCCTCTGTAAAAGAATCAGCAGAAGTACCGTTATTAGTAGCGTTGTTATTATCGTTGCCGTTATCTGAATCAGAACAACCAGCAATACCAAAAGAACAAAGCATTAATATCGATAAAATAAGTATGATAATCTTTTTCATAATATCTCCTTTTTTTATTTGAAAAGAACTACAAAATGTAATAAATATTATTCCATAATATTATACACAGTCATTATAACATATAAATTAAAAAACTTCAACCCCTTAAATAAATATTTTTAGCATAATAATCAACAAATTTTATATGATTTTTTACAGTCAGCGTTATTAAACATTAAAAAAGACACCCCGAAAGGTGTCTTTTTATTTTATCATTACGGAATAGCAACGAAATTTGAGAACGAATAGGTTGATTTAGTACCTGTAGCACTATTGTTACTTGTAGCACCGTAAGTACCGTCAACGTTGTACCAGAATTCGTACGCAACGACCTTGGTTACAGGCGTCGTCGTAGCAAATTCATTTCCGTCGATATAGATTGCTAATAATCCACTTGCGTTTGCCTTAATTTCAACGTTTACGCTTGTCTTATTCGCAAACAACGATTTAGTACTCCAACCTTGCGTAGATGGAGTAGTATCACCGTAAGATGCTTGTAAGAACCACGAACCTTCCCAACAACAGAATTGGAACGTAGTCGTTAAAGCGTCAGACTTAACCCCCTTACCTGCGTGCATTACGATTGCTGGGAACATTTTATACGCAGCGCTATAATTGAACTTGAACGAAAGTTTACCCGTTTTAGTCATAGCGTAAGGTACACCTTGCGAATATGCTTGCGTCTTCGTTACGTCAGAAGTAATGGTGTAACCACTGCTACCATTTGTTAAAGTGAACTTTTGACTGTTAAGGTAGTTGCTTATTTCCATTTCACTCTTGCCTGCAAGTTGTTGAACGATATCAGGACAATCTTCAATCCTTGTTGCCACTTTTACGTTAGAAATTTTAGCCTTTTTATTTCTGTAAAAACCAGTAATACCCGTAATTTCATACGTGCCTAATCTAACTGCCACACGCATACCGTCACCGTCGTTATCTTCAATTAAGCCGTACGCTTTATTGTTAACGATAGCAATGCCAAGTTTAACACCAGCTGATGACTTGAAGTTAGTGTATTGTGACGTGCCCATTGCCGAGCCGTACCAAAGATTTAAACCACCGAATCTTACACCCCAGTGACCAGTTTCTGCAAGGTATTGGTCAGGGTCGTACTGCGTACCCCAGGTTACGCCTGCATCTTCCGTACTTGAAAGTCTTACGAATACGCCACCCGTTTCAGCAGTAGGTTCAGTAGATGGATAATAGTGAGTAAATTCTAAATAGATAAGTTTATTAGCAAAATTACCGTAAATAGTCATTTCACTACCAAATTGACTTTCTTCCAACGTACCCGTTGAATCAAAACTCGCATTATTAAGAACTTTCGTTGGACTTACAGTAAGTGTTTTAGTAACGTCTCCGCTTACTGTAAACGTAAATGCGGGGTAGCCTGTAACTTCCGCTTTATACGTACCGTCAGGCAAATCTGCTCTAAGCAAACCTGAATCAGCAATACTTGTGTGTAATACTGTGGTATTCCCTGTGTTAGTACCCGTAACTGTTACTCCTAATTTTTTAGGAACGTACGTGTCCATTAAAATATTATCGTCATTTTTAAGCGTTAATTTAACACTCCTTAAATCATTGAGAGAAGAAACTCCAATAGTTATCGCGTTAGTACCGCCTATGGTTACTGCTGTGAACGACGCTTCATACACGTTGGTTGCGCTCTTCCAGAAAGAAAGTGCTGCGCCGTTCATGGTTACACTACTTACAGCATAGCCGTCTTGAACGGTAATTTTTATAGGAACAACTTCACCTGAAACGGCTGAAGTTGCAACGGTAGTCGTTGCTTTATCCGTTACGCCTGTATAAGTAACCGTAACAGGACGTGCAGGAGGAGTGGTCGTGTATAACATTAAGTTTGTAACTTCTACGTTTGCATTGTTATAGAAGATAAGCGCTTCAATCCTTGTGTCAGTACAAGGTTTACTTGCCCAAACGTTAAAGCACCCGTGGTCTTATAATACAATCTTGCCGTAGTACCGTCTAAATACATTGCAATAGTAATGGTATATTCAAGGTCACTTTCACTTGTAACGGTTTTCATGGTTTTTGCCGACCAACCGATACTGCCGGTCGTACGAATTTGGAATTGATTTGACGTACTGCCGTCAACCCCGTTAGAAACGTATCTTAACACGTAGCCTGCAGGGCCGTCGCCAGTATATTCAACGCCAACAGGGCTCTTTTCTAATGCGCCACCAGTGTAGAAACCACCGAACACGTCAAGCCCAGCAAGTTGCGAAGGTTTAAGTTTAATAGTTGCAACAGCGTACTTAATCGCCCCTAATTCAGGATTGAAGTACATATAGGTATTCTTTTTAGCCGTACCGTTATTAGAAGTTACTATACCTTCAGATACTCTATCAACGTTATAAGTACCCCTTAATATAGCAGTTTCCGTAGTACCAGTCGACTCATTTACGTAGCAAACGTTAGAAATTGCTTGATAACTTAATAATACGTCGTAAGTTTTTTGACTAGCGCTTATAGTGATTTGTTGACCGTGATAAACGCTATAATTATCATTAGATGCAACTACTCTATAAGTACCTGGCGCTAATAAATTAGTCTTAATGAGTCCACTTGATAAAGTATACGTTCTATGTAAGCCGTCAGAATTGATAAATGTTAATTTACCAACGTATTTTTCTTTGGCAGAAGAACCGTTAACGCTCTTAATGGTTTGAACGTTAATCGTTATCGTATCCGTAGGAGTGGTAGAAACGAAACCAACTTCTACGTTATAACTATATTTAGCAGGAAGCCCCTTTATAACAACGTCGCTTTCAGCAGTTGGTAAGTTATAAACAAGATAGTAATCGTATGAAATACCGTCAATGGTAACCGAACTTATTCTATACCCTTCTTTTGGTGATTGCTTAATAACAAGCACGCCACCATAGTTAGCCATACCTGCCGTTGCAGAACCAGTTTCAGCACCAGTTGAAACGGTAGTCGTTACGTTAATCATACCCGTATCGGTAATGCTTTCGAGCGCGTATTGAACGTCAAGCGCTTTAGAAGTAGGGCTTTGATGGTTAGTTGCAATACCAGTTATAGATTCACCAGAAGTTGCTTTACTACCAATTAATCTCCATTCGCTTGAAGAGTTAGCCCTTGCGTAACCGTACATAATACCGTTACCAATTGAAACTGCTATTTCAAGCGAGTTATTACAAAATGCCATATATTCTGCATCAGTCATTTGGTAAGAAGTCCAATAATCGCCTGCAAAACGGAATCTCCAACCGTCGTTTTCAAAGTCGGCGTTCCATACAGTACCGAACGAAAGCCCGTTAGTTGCGATATACGTACCACCGGTTTCCGCAATAGAGGTTTCAAAAATCTTACCTATTTTTGCTTGTAACCAAACAACTTTACCAAGTTCGGTATTAAGTTGTGCGTTTTGTTGACCTGCACCTTGTAAGAAAATAATATCAGTACCGTTATCGTCAGTCGTTAACGAACTAATAGTTGCGTTTTTAACGAACGCATCAACTTTTAAGTTGGCGTTAATAGTAGTCGTGCTTGCAGTAACGGTTACCCTATCAGTTAAAAGCGGTAAATCTTCCATAGTAACGGTATAGTTACCCGCAGGGAGATTAAACGATGCCTTACTGTTAGTTATAGTAGCAACTTGTTCCGCATAAGTGGTAGAAAGCCTTACCTTCTTACCTTCAATTGAATAATTAAGCGGGGCACCCGTTGCGGTAAACGTTGCCGTAAAGTTTAATTTAGGTCTTGTTGAAGATGCCTTTTTAAACTTAACCATTACCGATAACCCAGTGAAAGAGTTAGGCAATAACGTGGTTGACATACCCGTAATAGTTTTGCCGTTTACGTTGAACGATTCAACTTCGTAACCTTCGTTTGGAACGGCAGTTACAGTAGCGCCTGATTCTTTGCTACCAGTATAAGTAACGGTACCGTAATCAGGGGTTTCGTTCATAATATTAACTGGTAAAGTTTTATCGTTAGGGTCTTTGTAGCCGTTTTCGGTAAATTCTAAACGTTTACTGTAATTACCCCAAGAGCCGCTAACACCTAAACCTTCTTTAATGGTATCAACCCAAACGCTACCCGTTGAGGTTTTTGATGCAGCATAAAGATATGCAGGAAGTACGTAAATACTGGTAGGAGGGGTGCTATCGCCTAAAGCGTACCAAGGCATAAACCATTCAAATACGAAACCTTCGGTCGAATTAGAGTCGTTAAGAGTACCTAAAAGCGTAATATCAACGTCAAGTGGAACAACGTAAATACGCCAAGCCTCATTTTCACGCGCACCTGGGCAGTTTCTTATCTTAGTGAGGAAGTAACCACCAGCAGTAATGTCGATTTCCCAAGTTCTATGGTTAATATTGATACCCGTATGTCCCGAACCTGACGATGCCACGTAATATTCAATACCCGTGTTTAAGGTCGAACCTCTACCATAGTTATAGTAGATAGGACCACCAGATACTTTAGTATACATTACGAAACCGTCTTTGTTAAAGTCAGTAGATAATTCAATATTGTAAGTTTGATTTGCTTGAACGAAAGAATAACTAATCTTGTTCTTTCCTGCCCATTCTTCTTCCCCTACTACACCGTCAACGGTGATACCTTCATACGTTTTGTATTCAGGTATGTAGTCGTAAATGTGTTTAAGACCTTCAGCATTAGCAGGGTCGTTTGAAGTTTGGCTTTTAAATGGAGTCGCCGATAAAGTGTTTTCGCTATCGTTAGCATCGTTATTGCAAGCGAATGCGAATAAAGAGAGCGAAAGCACTAAAGCAAATAAACAAGTTATTAATAATTTGATACGAAATTTGTTTTTCATATAACTTTCCCTCCTTTATTATTGACCGTTAGGCGTGCCTAAAACCACGATTTCAGGAATACTAATCGCACTCATAACGCTATCTTTTCCGATAGAGAATCTAATTTCTTTAATTTCAATTTCATCAAAGTAAGCAGTAGCAGAGCCACCTGGACGCATTTGTAAAGTTGCAGCGTGCTTATTCCAATTGAAATCAAAGTTAAGTTTTGAAATGTACGCCGTTGCCGTCCAATTACCACGACGAACGTCAAATTCTATTTCACGAACTGACGACCACGCTTCATAGTAATCTTTACTGTTGTAAACCATAAGGGCAGTAACCTTTCTATAAGTTGGGAAGGTTATCGTTACGGTAATTCTACTTTCACTAGTAGTATATTCGTATACGTACGGCTCCATTGCTTTTACAGCGCCGTCATCTTCACTCATTTGGAAAGGAATAATGCCGTCGGTTAAATAGTTAATATTATTGCCCGACGCATTAGTCGTCGTGCCGTATTTTTGAACTTTAACCGTACCTTCAGACGCTATGTTGTAATACTTCGTTTCACCCGTTGCGTAAATGCGTGGCTGTATGTACGAAGTAGGACCGTTAAGGTGCATTACTAATAAGCCCTTGCTGTTGGTTACGAATTTTGCTTCGTCTACGACAGGACCACGAGTTTGGTCTGAATAGTTAATGTTAACGTGTCTATGATATACGATTGCAAGTTGTCTTGGCCTATCGTTAGTCGGGTCGCTATCGTTTTCGGTAGGATGGTCGTAAACGTCCATAAACGTATGGTGACCAGGACCAGTAATAGCATCGGTTACACGACCAGAGTCAGTACCAAGCAACATACCACCTTCACCTACGTCAAGTTTTCTATAAGGGCCTAATACGCTGTAAGCAACTAATTGAACTAAACAATAAGTGTTATCGGTGTATTGTCCAGTAGAAATGGTAAGGTAGTACATGCCGTTTTGTTTATTATAGTAAAGTTGTGCGCCTTCGTTAACGATACCAGCAGGTTCAGGTCTAACACGGTCTTCAACCGTACCACGACCAAACACAGCAGGTTGTTCCTTTTGCATATTTGCTGGGTAGTCAGAAGGAACGTACGCAGCCGCTTGCTTATTATAATAATCGGTTGCAGCCTCTGAAATGAAGTTGTAACGCGCACGAGTAATTCTTGTTAAAGTAGAATAGTCAGGTTGCGACCATTCGTTGTTATAGAACTTAACGGCGCAAACTTCAGTACCTGGTTGTAAATTTTGACCAGTTATAGGGTCGATAGTGTTAATCAAACCACCGTTACGGGTAAAGAACAAGTATTTTCTTGGTTCTTGCCAAGTTTTACCGTCTCTTGTTTTAGTAACCATATCGTTATAATCAAGGAACGGAGTTGGGTCCATACAGTCGAAACATTGTAAACCGTTGTTGTAGTTCATAAATTGTGCGCCGATAGGAACTTCTACCCCTTTTTCATCTTTTTGACCTGCGATAGCCTTGTTTTCGTATTGCCAAATAAGAGATGCTCTTGCCGCAGCGAAGTTCCACCAAGTATCGTTAGCGGTACGGGTATCGCCGTATCTTTGAACGCAAACGGTTTGACCACCTGAAAGTTGAATTCTTTCGCTATTGATGGTATAGCCGTCGTAAACGGTGAACTTTTGCACGTTTGCTTGTTTAGAATAGTCAACGCCGTCAATAACTGCGCCTTTTTCAGGAGTATAAGCAGGCACGAAAGGACCTGCCGGTGAAGTTGACACTGCGCAGTCAAGCATTGAAGTATTCTTTTGCTTTAACATTAAGTTTTGAACTATATGTTCAGAACTTGGTAAAGCCGAACAGAAGATAAAGTATACGCCTTTACCAGGGTCGGTCGGGTTAAGACCGTACAATGAACGGTCAGCAAATTCGTCATAAACTGCACCCGGAGCCCAAGTCCAGTCGTATTGCCAACCACCGTCAGGCCAAACGTATGCACCTGCAACACCTTGCCAACTAACTAAGTCTTTGCTGTTAAAACAGTTATAAACACCGTTACCAGTGGTACCGTACATAAAATACATATCGTAATAAGGACTGGTAGTGTCGGTAATATACAATACTTCAGGGTCAGCAACTCTGACGCTAATATCGTTTCTATAGAAAACTTCTTTATTGTATATTTGTTCGTGTTCAGCCTCCGTCATAATATCGGGGTCATACTTACCGATTTGGTCGCTATAAGTAACGCCTTCTTGGTGAACGTATCTACCCTTGCTATCCACGGTAACGGAATATAAATCGTCAAAAGATGAATCACCCGAATCCCCTGAACCGCCAGAACCACCTGGATTACTTGGATTATCAGGATTACTTGGGCTACTTGGGTTATTATTGCCAGTATTGTCGTTACCGTTGCTATCGTTTGGCACGAAAGTACAACCTGAAATAACCACTGATAAAGCCATAAGTAATGCTAAAATAATAGTGAATATTTTTTTCATAACGTCCTCCTTATTATAATAAAAATATATCCAAATTAATTATACCTTATTTTATTAAATTTGACAATAGTATATCTTCAAAAAAAGTTATCATAAGGTAACCATTAAATTTATTAATATGTTACATAATGCCAAAACTATGCGCACTTTGAACTATTTTTGTTACTTTTTAACATAGACAAAAATGCGTTAAGTGTTAATTATATAAGCACTATTATTTGGCGTTTAAAAAACAAAAAGGCATCCCGAAAGATGCCTTTTTTTATTAAGTTTTAACTTAAATTAACTAAATTAATTAACTTAATTTTAAGTTATCAAAACTCCAACTTGTTATAGCGCCAGCTGAATCACAGTTAACCTTATAACCATTAGTACCGTCGTAATTGTTATAGAAATCAAAACCTACGATAGTTGATGCAGCAGCAGCAAGCGTTACTTTTAAATTGCCATCCATATAAACAGCAACTTTACCACTAGCGTCAGCCTTAATTTCAAACTTAGCGCCAAGGGTTATAGCACCTGCTTTTTCTTCTGGATTAACATTGATAGATTTTGGATATTTAAGCGACCAACTACCAGACCAGCAACATAATTGAATCTGCCACTTATCAGTACGATTAGTAAATAATCTAATCGATGGGAAGATTTTTGCGCCAGTGTAATCATTTGCGTTAAAGTTGAACGAAATCGACTTGTTCCCTTCCATCTTGAACGGAATTAAACCGTCGCTTGCAACATGATTTGCACTCTTATTTTTTTGAGTTACGCTAAAACCGTCAGTTTCATTACCAGATACTGAGAAGTTAGGGTCGTGACTTAAAATCGTACCAACGTTGGTATAGGTTTCATAGTTACCAATTTGTCTACCAACTGAAGGAGCGGATGCAAAGTCAGTTGCAACTTTAACGTCAGAAATTTTAGACGTGGTGTTTTTACCAATACGCCAAATATCAAAGTGTTCTTGGTTTTTCATCGTTCTACTAACTACTAATTCACCGTTACCGTCATCTAAAAGACCGTAAACAACGTTATTAGCAATAGCAACAGCAATTCTTAAACCGGTGCTAGAATTTAACATATTGTATTGTGCTTTGGTTAAAGTAAAGCCTTTCCAATAGCCACCAAATCTAATACCCCAGTAGTTAGAATCCGCACTATATTTACCGTTTGCATCAGTATCGTCGTAGTGCATACCCCAAGTATAACCAGTGTCATATGTTGTAGTGCCGTCTTTAGTTACGTTAGAGTTAAAACCAAACCAAACACCGCCTTTGTCACCTGACATAGTATCGCTTGGTAAATAAACAACCATTTCAGCATAAACGATTTTGCCGTTAAAGTTATCAGCAAAGGTTTGTTCACCAGTAAATTCAGATTCTTCTAAACCACCTTTTTCGTTAAGGGTTGCGTTTTTAGTAACACCAGTAGTAGCAACAGTTTTTTCAGCCGTTACAGCAGGACCAGAAACGGTAAACGTAAAGGTAGTATAACCAGGAATTGAAACGGTATAATCGCCGTTAACAAGTTTCGTAGAAAGTTCGCCGTTTGCACCGATAGTTACCGTAGTAGCGTCGCCACTTGCAGGAGTTACGGTTGCTTGAGCGCCTTTCATTACGTATTTATCAAGTAAGATATTATCACTATTTTTAACAGTTAAGGTTACTGACTTTTCAGTAGTAGCGTCTTCCCCAATATTTACAACAACGTCGTAAGAACCTTCAAGTTTGAAATTGCTAAAGGTTGCTACGTAACTGCCGTTTTCATTAACGAAATCTACAGAAGTACCATTTACGGTAATATTTGATACAGCGTAACCTACTTGAGTAGATACTACGACTTTACCTTCTTCACCCCAAGCAACGCTTTCAGTCGTACCTGTTTCTACACTTGCCTTGTCAGTTTCACCACTAAAGGTTACGTTAACAGGTGCTAAATATGCAGGAACTGAAGTAGAAATCTTAAGGTCGGTAATGGTTGAATATTCACCTTCTGCCATACATATGAGACCGAATAACTTGTTTTGATTTGCCGTTGCAAATTGACCATAGTAGATTAAATCTGCATCTGCGCTTGGAGCGTAATATAAGTGAGTTACTGATTTAGATGGGTCAATTGCATATACGAAACGTATAGTAACCGTATCCTTATCAGCAGAACCACTAATATGAGTATTGTTCCAGTAATTAGGTTGAGCGTCAGTTCTCATAACTCTAACTTGCCAAGTACTGGTAGTTGAGTTCGTGTTATCCGCACCGCCAGCAGGACTAAATCTCGTACCGAAAGTTAAACCATGTGTAGAGTTATTTACTGCTAAAGGAGTTACAAAACCAGTGTGGAAATCTTCTTTCCTACTAATGTTTGATACTGTTGAAGTAATAGTTGCTTCAGCATAAACGATATCACCCATATAATCAGCAAATTGATAGAGGGTTACAGGTGAACTCATTTCTCTTGAAATAGTTAAGTTACCGTTTACAGCATCTAAATCGTCAACTGCTTCGCCTTTATATAAGTTACCGATAACGAGTTTAACGGTTGCGGTTTTATCAGCGTCGTCAGATGCGAAAGTTACAGCAGAAACGTTTCTAAAATCTGCTTTAGCGCCGTCTACTGCAATATCGTAAGTACCGGCGATAATTTCATCAAATGAAACGCTACCGTTTGCTATCGTACCGGTTAATTTGTAACCAGTAGTAGCCATAGTTAAAGTTACTACGTCGCCGTCGGTAAGAACTTTATCAGTATACTCGCCGTTGTCTACGTTAAGCGAAAGAGTACCAGCAAAAGTGGTAGCAAGTTCAGTCGTTATAACGAAATCTTCACTAATACCAATAACTTTCGGGTCGATAACTGCTGAAACGTAACCGTCTTGTGCAGTTTCAGTTGATAATGCAATGCCGTTTACTTTCACTGAAGAAACAACGCCATTATCAGCCTTTACCTTAATGGTTGCGGTTGATGCAATTGAAACTTTAGCAGGGTTATCGTTAGCGTAAGTTACGCCGTTTGTAGCAGTGTAAGAAATTGCTCTTTCAGGTGCTTCATTATAAAGCATAAGGTCTGAAATTTGGAAGTTTGTATTACGGTATGCGTTAATAGAAACGATTCTATCAAACTTAGCAGTCTTAGTTTGCCATAATTTAAGTGGTTGACCAACTTGAGCGTAGTACATGTAAACGTTAGTGCCGTCTACGTATATAGCCATTTTGATAGTGTATGAAAGTTCACTTTCAGAAGTAACTTCTTTAACTGGAAGTTGTGGCCAGCCGAGCGAATCGATACCACGTACGGTAAAGTTATTAGCCGTACTACCATCTACGCCGTTAGCAACATATCTGAACGCATATGAGCCTTTACTTGAAACGGTGTAAGTCTTGCCGTAAATATCAGTATTTAAACCGTAACCAGCCGACGCGAAAGTTATCCATTGTTCGTTGTTTGCAAGTGCTTTAGAATTGAGCGTTACAGTTGCTTCAACGTACTTGATTTGACCAAGTTCTGGATTAAAGATCATATAAGCATCGCCAGCCGTTGAAGTATTATTAAAGTCTAAATTACCATTTACAGCATCAGAAACATCGTACATACCTGCAAGAACATCAGTATTCCAAGCACCACCTACAACAGCTGCTACTTTGAACATACTGTAATTAAAATCAAGCGCATAAGAATTTACGCCCTTTTCAGCATTTAATTCAGCAGTTAAATAGTTAGCATCATCGATAGAAACGGTATATTTACCAGTTTCCATAGTAGGAATAGTTACTTTACCAGCAGTTGCGGTATAAGTGTTTGAATTGCTATTATTATCTCTTACGGTTACCGTACCTGCATAAGCAGTTTTAGTAACGTTACCGTTTATAGCGTAAACTTTATTTAAATCTAATTCAACGTTAGTAAGTTGACCAACTAAAGCAGTTTCAACGATAATTTCCAAGGTAGTATCTTTTGCTACACTTTGAATTTTATAAGTGAAAGAGTTGTTAGAAAGCGTTACGTCAACGGCTACACCGTTAACTTTAACTATAAGGTCAGTAATCTTAACTAAATCGCCACCTACATCACCTGTCGCTAAGGTGTAAGTAACGTTCTTAGTCGTTTTTACAGGATATGCACTGGTAGTTAAAGTAAGACCGTCTTTAGTTAACGTATTGCTTGTTAAAGCAGTGCCGTTAAAAGTTACAATTGCGTTTGGAACGTCTTCTTCAACAACTTTGAAAGAATTCATTTCCCAATCTTTGTGGCCTGATAATGCGTCAATTCTGTAAGAAATACCAAAGTTGATAATTTCAAACGAATCGTATTGTGAGCCCCAAATGGTTAAACAGTTAAACGAATATGAATATTCGCCGTCAACGTATAAAGATACGTCGTTACCAAGGATATAAATATCAATTCTAACTGATTTATTGGTGAAAGAACCATTCCAAATGGTTACACCGGTGCCCTTTTCAGAATTGCTCGCAGTGCCGTCGCCGTCTTTATCAAGACCTAAAGCGTGGTCACTTGCCCATTTCCAACCAAGTGAAGTACCCCAATGGCAAAGTTGAATTGCCAAGAAGTCAGTTTCACCCATAAACTTAAGGGTTGGGAAATAACCTGTACCAGAATCAGTAGAACTTGAAACGTAGTTAAACGAAATATGAGTGGTAGTGTAAGCATCAATACCACTTACTAAACTAATTGCTGGGTCAGCCTTAATTGCGGTGTTAGGGTCTTTAATAGTTAAAGTGTAACCTGCGTTAGTAGCAGAAACGTTATAGTTGTTGTCGCTATCAACGAAGATTGATTTACCGAAATAAAGAGTGTTAGAACCTACGATAGCGCCGTTAGCAATTTGAACGGTAACGCTACCCAAGGCTTTATCAGATTTTACTTCATAAGTGCCGTTTGAAAGGCTAATAGATACCGTGCCGTTTGCAATCGTACCACCGAAAGATTCACCACCGGTAGTGCTGTAAAAATAGATGTTACCACCGTTTACATTAGTTGCAGTTGAATCATCTTGACCAATAAACTTTTCTTTAACATCAAAGTTAAAAGTTTTGGTGGTCGAAGATTGAACGAATACAACTTCTACATTGATTTCTTCAGCGTATTCAACGTTTTTAATGGTAATATCGTTATCAGTACCTTTTGCAGCAAGAACTGCATCAGGATAACTAACGCCGTTTACTTTAACTTCACTAAGACTATAGCCAGATGCTGCTGATTGCTTAATGATAAGTTTACCACCAAGGTTAGCCATACCAGCGGTTGCCGTACCAGATTCAGAACCAGATGAAACGGTAGTGTTAACCGTTACAAGACCTGTATCCGTAAAGCCATCAATAGCGTATTGTACATTTTTAGCTTGTGAAGCAACTGAAGAATGGTTTGTTCTGATAGCGGTTACACCGTTATATGAACCTGTTTTAGAGCCAACTAATCTCCATACGCTTGAAGATGCAGTTTTTACGTAGCCGTAAACTGCGTTTTCACCAACTGAAACAGCGATATCAAGTTCGCCGTTTTTGTAAGCGGTGTATTCGTCAGCAGTTAAATCATATTTAGTCCAAGATGCGATACCCCAACGAATTCTCCAACCGTCGTTAGTAGAAACAGTTGGGTCGTAAACTGTACCCCAAGTCATTTGTTCAGCACCTATTTGAATATAGGTACCACCGTTTTCAGCCGAGAAAGTAGCAGATGGGTTAACAATTCTTGTTTGTAACCAAACTATTTTGCC
>JAGCMG010000032.1 GCA_017646555.1 Clostridia bacterium
GAAAACGGCATTTTACCACTTAAAAGCAATTCAAGCGTAATGGTTTTAGGTCAATTCATTAAAGAAAACGTTGCAGGTGGTGGTTCAGCGTGTGTAAATCCTATGCGTGTTCCTGTTGGGCTTGAACAAACTTTACCACTTGCCGATAGTTCGTTAAGAGTAGACTTTGTTCCAGGCTACATTTACGGTTATTCGGCGGCTTTTTGTGATTATGATAGACTTGAAGAAGCGCTTGATAAAGCAAAAGGCAAAGATTACGTAGTAATTCACGCAGGTACTACTTCGGCTATTGAATCGGAACAACACGATAGACAGTCGATTAAACTTGACCCGTATATTGAAGATTTTATCAATTTAGTGGCAAAAGTTAATGAAAAAGTAGTAGTTGTATTATATTCAGGCTCAGTAATAGACGTATCTGCTTGGGAAAAATCTGCAAAAGCGATTTTATACGCAGGTCACGGTGGTCAAGCCGTTAACGAAGCCGTTGCAGACCTTTTATTAGGCAAGGTATCACCGTCTGGTAAACTTAACGAAACCTTTATTTATTCACTTGACGATTCTTTCGCATATAAGACAGGTTATGGCATAACGGGTGTCGATTATGAAGAAGGCTTACTTATGGGCTATAAGTATTACGACAAGAAAAAAATAAAAGTTCGTTATCCGTTCGGTTACGGTTTAAGTTACGCTAACTTTATTTACGATAACCTTTCAGTTTACAAAAAGGATGGGGACGTATATGCGAGTTTTGACGTAAAGAATGCATCTTCAATAGATGCTAAGGAAATCGTTCAAGTTTACGTAGGCTACAAAAAAGCCGATAAGAACGAACCGATAAGAGTTCTTGCAGGTTATGATAAAGCGCTTATTGAAGCAGGTAAAATCAAAACCTTTATAATAAAAATCGACCCACGCGCGTTTGAATATTACGATGTTCAAAAAGAAGAATTCGTTCTTCGTCACGGCAAATATGAAATAAGTGTTGGTAAAGATAGCAGAAATTTAATTTTGAAAAAGGATTTAGAAGTTTAAGGAGAAAATTATGTTTGGAATTAACGTAGAATACAAAAAAGACGGCGCAGTACGTTTCCCAGAATTTACTGCACAAGTAAAAGATAAAAAGATTTTTGCAGTATGCGATATCAATACTGAAAAATATCTTCTTCCACTTTTAGACGAATTAAAGTCTACGGTAAAAGATATTAGAGTTTTAACGTTCCATGACGAGGAATTAGTTCCTGATGAACACGCTTACGGTAAAATGGAGGAAGAAGTTGGCGATGCTGACTGGATTTTAGTTGCCGGCTCTGGTACTCTTAACGATTTAGGTAAATACGTCGGCGCAAAATTGGGAAAACCTAATTCAACGCTTGCTACTGCTCCAAGTATGGACGGTTATATTTCTACCGTTGCGGCAATTATGACGGAAGGTAGAAAAGTAACGCTCCCAGCGCAAGCACCGAAAGACGTTCTTATCGACCCAGAAGTAGTTGCTACCGCTCCAGCGCATATGGTAGGCGCAGGGGTTGGCGATATTTTAGGTAAATATAATTCAATCCTTGACTGGAAACTTGCAAATTATAAAAACGGCGAAGCGTTAAACGACGAATCTATCGCTTTAACACTTAAAGCAGTTGACGACGTTTTGGCGAATATGGACAAAATAATGGGGTACGACCCTCAGGGTATGGTGTATTTAATGGATGCGCTTATCACTTCTGGTTACGCAATGGTTATTGCAGGCAATTCTCGTCCAGCGTCGGGGGGCGAACATCATACTTCGCACTATCTTGAAATGGATTTCGTTAAAAAAGGCTTACCAGTTCCACTTCACGGTATTAAGGTTGGTTTAGGTACGCTTGTTTGCATATCTATTTATAGATGGCTTAAGGAAAACAATATTCAGTTTAACGGCTGTGAAAAAGTTTACGAAGAAGTGGAAAAACTTCCTAAAGAAGAAGATATTATTGCTATCTTAAAGCGTCTTAACACACCGGTTACTTATACGGAAATCGGCGTTAGTGAAGACCTTTTAAAAGAAATGCTTTTAAACGCTTATACTGTAAGAGAAAGATACACAGTATTATCGCTTATGAAGGAACTTGACCTTATGAAAGACGTAGTTCCTATGCTTGTTGAAAAATATTTATAAAAACTATTATGGTACGGTTTGACACATACGTTAAGTGTCAAATCGTGCCTAAAAATTTATTTAAGGTAAAAAATGAAAAATCGTAAACTAATAATAGTATCAAACGACGCGCTTGTTAAAGAAGATATGGATTATCTTTTAACTAAACCACTTATAAAACAAATGGCTAAAAAAGGAACTTGGGTAAAAACGCTTAAAACCGTTTATCCAAGCATTACGTATTGTTGTCATACTTCAATGATAACGGGCTGTTATCCGAATAAAACACACTTATATAATAATGAAGTTGATGAGTGGGGAAATTCAAACTGGGTTTGGGAAAGAAGTTACAATAAAATGAAAACGCTTTTAGATGCGTTCAAAGAAAAGGGTTTAACTACTGCTAACGTGTTTTGGCCTGTAACTGGTAAAGATAACAGTATCGATTATAATATTCCTGAATACTGGTCGCAAACTGCCGACGAGCCTTTAACCGTTGCTTTAAAGCGTATGGGTACTTCCGATAAAGTTATTAAAGATATCGTTGAGCCTAATCTTCATTATATAGACGGGCATCAACGCCAACATCCGTACTGTGATGAATTCGTGTTTTCTTGCGCTTGTGATATGATAAAAAAATATCAGCCGGATTTATTAGTTCTTCACCCTGGTGGGATTGATGGGCTAAGACATCAAAAAGGCGTTTTCAACGAATACGTAACTGAACAAGTTGATATAACTTATTACTGGCTCAATAAAATCGTTCAAGCCGTTAAAGAAATCGGTGAATTTGAAAATACTGACTTTATATTTACTTCTGACCACGGTCAAATGGATATTAAAAGATGGGCTCATCCTAACGTGTTATCGACGGAAGCAGGACTTATCACTCTCAATGAAGAAAATATTAAAAATGCAAACGGCAAGTTCATAGATGGAAACGAAGCCGTTTCAAGTTATCGAGCGTATATAAAAGCAGTGGGTGCATCGGCACAAGTGTTTATTAAAGATAAGGACGATAAAGAAGCGTACGATTTAGTTCATAAACTCTTTAGTGAAAAAGCAAAAACTAAAATGTACGGCTTTGAAAGAGTATACACTACGGAAGAAGCGTTAAAAGAAACTCATTTATCGGGCGACTTTGATTTTGTATTAGAATCGGACGGCTATTCAGCGTTCGGTTGGGAACCGTTTGGCCCGTATTATACAGGCGCTGATATTAGTGATTATCGTACAGGTGTAGGCACGCACGGTTATCTTCCTGATAAAGGCCCACAACCAAGCATGCTTATGTTTGGCCCTGACTTTAACGAAGGTGTTACTATTGAACGCCGTGATACTATCGATATGGTTGCAACGCTTGTAAAATTGTTCAATTTAAATATGCCGGATATTGATGGTAAAGTTATTTTTGAAGCCATAAAAAATAAATAAAAAGTAAAAAGTGGAGCGTTTTCGCGGACAACGGGTGCGTCAAAATGCTCCAAAATCATAAAACAGGTATAAAAAATGAAAAAAAGAAAATTGATAATATTATCGCTTGACGCGATGGTAAAAGAAGACATTGAATATTTAAAAGATAAACCGTTAGTCAAAAAGATGATGGAAAACGGAACTTGGATTAAAACTTTAAGGACGATTTTTCCAGCGAATACTTATCCATGCCACGCAGCAATGATAACTGGTTGTTATCCTTATAAAACGGGTGTTGACACGAACTTATATTACGGTACTAAAACTTGGCGTGCCGAAAGAGAGAATATAAAAGTAGAAACTCTTATAGACGTTGCAAAAAAGGCAGGATATACTACTGCAAACGTGTTTTGGCCGGTATTAGGTGATGATAAAAACATTGATTATAATATGCCTGAGTACGGTGTCCCACCACAAGAAATGGTTTCCGTTATGAAAAAACACGGGGCTACGGATACCGTTATTTCTCAAATCGTTGAGCCAAATTTATCGATTTTAGAAAAGGGCGACTCTTGGAGTGAGCCATACTCAACCGACTTTATTTTTTCGTGTGCGATAGATATGCTCAAAAAATTCAATCCAGATATATTACTTATTCACCCTTGTCCGTTAGATACGGCAAGACACAAAACGGGCGCTATGTCGGCGCACGTAACGGAAGAACTTGAACGCTCTTACGTTTGGGTTGAAAAACTTTACGAAACGATAAAGGAAATTGGTGAAGAAGATAACACGGATTTCGTGTGGATGGCTGACCACGGTCAGTTCACGATAGAAACTTGGTGTAGATTTTTACCACTTTTTAAGGACGCAGGCTTATTAAACGTTGACGAAAACGGCGAAATGATAGGTGGCGCTGTCGAAGCAAGACTTTGTGAAGAATCGATAACATTAAAAATAGTCGATAAATCGGCGTATGATAAAACACTTGAAATTTTAGAAAAAATTAAAAACGACGTAAATTATTACACTCGCGAACAAGCAAAAGAATTATTTCACTTATACGGTGATTTTGACTTTTTAGTTGATAGTAACGGCAAATTCGGTATAGGTAGAGAGCCTTACGGCGAATATTTTGCACCGATAACCCCTGGCAAAGTATACGGTAAACACGGTTATAGTCCAGATTTAGGTTATCAACCAACTTTACTTTGCATTGGACCTGACTTCAAAAAAGGTTATTCTATCGAAAGAACTGAAACTGTCAACGTTCCTGTAACCTTAGCAAAATGTTTAGGTTTAGAATTAAAAAATGCTGATGGAATTTCGTTAGATGAAATTTTAAGATAATAAAAACGGCAGATAAAAACTGCCGTTTTTAATTTTTAACAAAAATATTTTTTAGAATTATTCTAAATTTTTCAAAAAATGCTTGACAAGTGGAAAAATATAGTATATAATCAAGCCGTAATTTAGAATTGTTCTAAAAAAGGATAATGAAAAATGACTAAGCAAAAATCAATAATTTTAGAAATCATAAACAATTCTTGTGAACATTTAACAGCAGAAGCCGTTTATGAAAAATCGCTTGAAAAACTTCCTAAAATAGCCTTAGCGACGGTGTACAACAATTTAAATGCGTTGACGGCAAGCGGGGATATAAAAAGGATAAATATGCCGGACGGTAGCGCGCATTATGATAAAACGATACCACACGACCATATGGTATGTACAGTTTGTCATAAGATAACTGACGTAAGTTCTTACGGGAATTATACTGACAAAAAAATCAAGAAAGCGTATGAAAAAGCGACTGGCGAAAATATAATAGGATATGATTTAATCCTATACCACGTATGTGGTGATTGTGCAAAAAAACAAATAAAAAATATATAAAAATCAAAGGAGAATAATTATGAAAAAATTTGTTTGTAGCGTATGTGGATACATTCACGAAGGAGACAGTGCACCAGCATTTTGCCCACAATGCAAAGTGCCTGCTGAAAAGTTCAAAGAACAAGCAGGTGAAAAGACTTGGGCTGCTGAACACGTAGTAGGCGTAGCAAAGGGCGCGCCATGTGATATTATTGAAGGTCTTAAAGCAAACTTTGAAGGCGAATGTACGGAAGTAGGTATGTATCTTGCGATGGCGAGAGTAGCACATAGAGAAGGCTATCCAGAAATTGGTATGTATTACGAAAAAGCAGCGTGGGAAGAAGCAGAACACGCAGCAAAATTCGCTGAACTTTTAGGCGATATTATCAGTGACTCAACTAAGAAAAACTTAGAAATGAGAGTGGATGCTGAAAACGGTGCAACGGCTGGTAAATTTATGCTTGCAAAACGTGCTAAGGAAGAAAATCTTGATGCAATCCACGATACTGTTCACGAAATGGCAAGAGACGAAGCAAGACACGGCAAAGCGTTTGAAGGTCTTCTCAACAGATATTTTGGCAAATAATTCATAAATAAATTGATAAAATAACGGGGCACGTGTGCTATAATTTTAGCAAAAAGCCCCAAATTCAGGCATAAAACGGCGAACTTTTAGTTTGCCGTTTTTTGT
The DNA here is from genome assembly GCA_017646555.1 of Clostridia bacterium. Lineage (GTDB taxonomy): Bacteria > Bacillota > Clostridia > Christensenellales > Borkfalkiaceae > UBA11475. The sequence goes on from JAGCMG010000032.1 coordinate 6,114, forward strand.
CATAAAAAGTATTAAAGCAAATTTTGAGCACTAATATTGGCAAAATTGTCGTTTTTAATAAAGTTAAAGAAAAAATTTTAAAAAAGTTTGGAGGCAAAACCGATTGAAAAAATCAAGCAATAATGAGCATATGAAACAAAAGAGCAGAGAAACTGGCAAAGAAAAAATTAAAATAGGGGTTGACAATACGCGTAAGTGATAGTATAATTATACTACTAAAATGCCCCTGCGTGTACGCGTAAGCGTTCGCGCATATGCATAAGTAAAGCAAAAAAGCAAAAAAGCAAAAAGGAGGATGGAACGGTAAACAAACCGTTTCAAAGGCAAAATGGACGACAAGATAATTTCAATCGTAGTAATCGTGTTGGTGTTCGTAATGGTATGCTTTTTAGTAATGTGCGCTGTAGAGATAATTCTCGGCATCCGTGAAAGAAAGAGCGATAACAGCGAACCGGCAAACAACAATCAACAAAACGGTATACCCGTGCAACCGATGTTTATTCCTTTCTATGGTATGCCACAAATGCAACCTATGGCACCGGTAGCACAACAACCAGTAGCACCTGCACAACCAGAACCTGCACCAGCAGTAGTTCAACAAGAAACTGCAGTTACAACTCCAGCCCCAGTGGTTGAAGAACCAGCCCCAGTGGCAGAAGAAAACGAATCAGAAGTAGCGTTTGAAGTTAAGGCAGAAAGACAAACCTTAAAACAAGCGTATGCAGAACTTCCAGCAACTAAGAAAAAACTTTACGACAAGTTAATGAACGAAATCGTAAATTTAGAAAAAGTTCGTTGTAAAGAATCGATGTATGCATACACGGTAATGCAAGGTCAAAGCACTATTGCAAGAGTAAAGATTAACCGTGGTATAATCGTAATGGATTGTACGATTGTAAACGCAGAACTTAAAGCATACGGCAAAGAAACGGGCAATAAAGTAAAGACTAAACCGACCCGCTTTAAGATTCAAGAAAACGACGATTTAGCACCGGCAATCTTCACGTTAAAGGTAGCGAACAACACAGCGCTTGAAGCACGTGGTGTAAAACCGGAAGCGAACGCGTAAGCGCAAGAATTATAAGCGCAACAAACGCAAGCACTAATGCATTCGCGCACATAAGCGAGCGAGCAAGTGCACGCGTAATAAACACAAGCGGGCGGAATAGCCCGTGGGTAAACCCAAAAGGGCAAAAAAAGATAAAGGAAGCAGGCAATGAGCAGAAACGTTAAAGGACGTAGAAGATTTGTCAGTGCTATATGTTTAGCGATACTGGCACTCGTAACGTTGATAATGATATTTTTAACGATAAAGTTAGCGCCTATGTTAACGGACAGTTCTACGCAGAACAACAACCACGTAGTATCGGGTAACTTGCAACTTGGGGCGAATATCGTCAAGCAAGAAGGCGAAAGTATCCGTGGCGGGAAATTTCAAGAATGGGAAGATAGAACGCGCGTAAATTTACAAGAATATTCCGCGCCGATATTCAATTTTCATAACGCAACGCCAGGCACGTGGCAAAGGGCAACGATAGAAGTGACGAACTTGGCAACGGGTCGTGACGCAATCGGCTTTACGTATAAAGTGCGAATAATAGAACTCAAAGGCTCCGGTGAAGACGGTGAACTTTCGTCATCTGATAGAGCGATGGCATCGCAAATCAAAGTGACGGTAGTGCGCGCGGACGGTACGACGCACGTGTTTAACCTTATCGATTGTAGCAAGCCTGAAAACGACGTAGAACTTGGGTCTATTGACGTCGGTGGGGAACTTGAATTTTTCAGCATAAAGATAGAAATTCCGAATTTAAGTGATAACAACTCACTAATGGGTGGGGAATTAACTTTCGACCTACAAATCGTAGCGACGCAGTACTTACCTAACGGAACTAACTAATGCCCGCCAATAAAGTCGAACGAAGTCGTAAAAAGGCGAACAAATAAATAATAGGAAAAAAAACAATGGAAAATAAGGACACACAAACCGTTCCTAAAAAGAACAAAGTCGGGCTAATCTTAAATATAGTGTCAATCGTAGTAGCAGTGATAGCAGTAATCACGATGGTACTTGTAATATTCACAACGCAAGCGACTGGTCAAAAAGGCAAACCGGTATTTGGTATGCGTTCGTTCATAGTATTATCAAACTCTATGGCGGAAAGTGACGACCCTAACGACGATACTTTTAAGGCAAACGACTTAATCTTTGTAAAGGAAGTAACGGATTATTCCACGATAAAAGTAGGTGACGTTATAACCTATCAATCGGCAAAGGCTGAATCGATGGGACAAATCGTAACCCACAAAGTGTTGGAAGTTATAAAGACAGGTACCGGTGCGTATAAATTTGTAACCTACGGTACGACAAACGGTTGGGAAACTGTAAAAGGGAATGGAATAAGCGACCCAGCAAAGACTGAAACTGTAAACCAAAGTTTTGTAATCGGTAAAAAAGTCGGTCAAATCGGTGGTGTAGGCTCGGTATTAACCTTCTTACGTAAACCAATAGGCTATGCGATATGCGTAGGCATACCGTTCGTAGTGATAATGGTAATGCAAGCAATCAATACGATAAGGCTTGTAGGCGGTTATAGAAAGATTAAGCACGACGAAGAGTTCAAGGCAAAGGACGACGAAAACGCATTGTTAAAAGCGCAACTTGAGGCATTACGCGCACAAATGAATTTAGGCGCAACCACTGTGGAGCCTTTAGAAACAGAACAATCGGTAAATCCTGAACAAACTGAATAAAAACAACAACAAACAAAAACCTTTTCCGTGATAAACGGAAAAATTTTGCCACCTTTAAAAATAAATGCTTTAAAAATAAAACAAATTAAACAAAAATAAAGCGCACGCCCGTGCGTGCGTGAACAAAAAAGTCAAAACCTGTACTGTACAAAACTTAAAAACACTCGGGTCCGCCTGAAATCCGACTATGATTTGGGTATGATGAGCAGTACGGTATTGAATAAAAATTTTCATAAAATATTATAAGGAGAAAATTAAGTTATGAAAAAAAATACTAAAAGAACTTTAGTAGCAACTCTTCTCGTTATGCTCTTAAGTTTAACCGTACTTATCGGTTCAACCTACGCATACTTCAACGACACTGGTATCATTACTGGTGATGTTACTACTGGTACTCTTGATACCGAATTATACTATGCTTACGCTGATTACGGTACAACTCTTCCTTCTTTTGTTAGAGATGGCGTTGTTGATGATGATAACCATCTTGATGTAAGTCAAACCGAAGGTTTCACCTTTGAAATTGAAGACTACAAACCAGGTGATTATACTAACATTTGGTTCAAGTTTAAAAACGTTGCATCACTTCACTACACTTTAGCATTTACCTTTGCTGCAACTGAAGATACTACAGTTGATTTACTCTCTCAATTCGTTTACAAGTTTACCACTTATACCAGTGCAAGCAACTATACTATCGCAGATATTGAAAACGACGCAAGCGCTAAAAAGTTCTACAATGAAGGCAATTTCGTTTTCGCTGACGATGCAGTTGACAGTTATGATGTTGACGGTGCAAATGGTGAATATATTGATGAAGAAGAAGAAGTTTATGTTTGCTTCCAAATCAAGATGATTAACACTGTTGCAACTCAAAACAAATACCAAGACAAGACTGCTGCTTTCACTATTAAGTTCGAAGCAAAACAACTTACTGGCGAATTCGTTGCACCTGGTAGCGATGTAACCTTAAGATAATCTAAACATAAAGTTTTGATTAAAAATTAAACTTTACGGCGTGATTGCTACGCCGGAAAGTAACAAAAAAAATTAATTCAGGCAATTCTTCCCTTTATGGGGTAACTCGTAAAGGGGATAATCAAAAGGAATAAATAGATTGTTACGGCTACGCTCAAAATAACAGTAAAAATTTATGCCTTTTGGTTATCTAATATAATTATATTATTTAAATAATAAAACAATTAAAAATAAACGCTATTCGTTTATAAGGATTTTATGGAAGAAAAAACTAAAAAAACCATTAGAAAAACTTTAAAAATAAGCTCATACGTGTTTTTGGGCATAGCAATTTTTATGATTGTGTTTGCAATTTTATCTAACTTTTTTATGGGGGAAGATAAAAAAGGCTTATTCGGTATAAAGTCGTATATCGTATTATCAGACTCTATGAGCGCGACTGACTTTTCAGCAGGCGATTTAATCGTTACAAAAACGATTGAAACTAAAGACGTTGAAAAGGAAATTAAGGTTGGCGATATTATTACCTTTTATTACGATATGAATAAAGATGGTAAGTTGGCTGCTGGTGAAATGGTAACCCACAAAGTTTGGTATATAGGTGTTTTAGAAGACGGAAACGGTAATTCCGTAGGTAAAGGTATTATAACTTATTCAACTACTTCGGGTGAAAAGGATAACCCTATAAGTTATTCTAACGTAATAGGTGAATATAGTTTTAGTGTGCCAAAAGTTGGCTACGTTGTAGAGTTTTTACAATCAACGGTAGGGTTCTTTGTGTGTATATTCACCCCACTTGCAATAATGGTAATCTTGCAAGCAGTTTCCACTGCAAAAGTAATTAAACAAGGCTTAACCGAAAGGCGTGAAACTTTAGAAATCCAAAAGCGTGAATACGCTCAATCTGCTTTAGATGAACAAGAACGCTTACGTGCTGAGTTAGAGGCGTTAAAAGCACAAATGGCTCAAGCGCAAAACGCTCAACCAACTGTAGAGCCACCAACGGAACAACCACCTACTGAAGAATAATAAAGACAAAAATATAGGACGATTATGAACGCAAAAACTAAAAAAACACTTAATATACTTGCAAACGTTGCAACGTGGGTTGTTGCAGGCTTTGCAATAATAATGGTACTTTTAACAATGCTTTCTTACATAGGCACTATCGGTGACGGTGATACAGAAAGTAAAGGTATCTTCGGCGTAAAACCTTACGTTGTTTTATCTGGCTCTATGGATAGGGTATTCCCAGCAGGCTCGGTGATTTTCGTTAAGGAAATTGAGGACTTTGATTCTCTTAAAGTTGGCGATATTATCACCTTTAAGGAAAGCACTGATAGTAATAAAGATACTATCGTAACTCACCAAATTGTTAGATTTGTAGAATCTTGGGATGGGGAAAAAAATGAATATTACCGTTCTGGTTTAGTAACAAAGGGTACCGAAAATGAAGAAGAAGACAAAGAAATATATTCACATAAGTATGAAGATGTTATTATAGGCGAATACGTTGGGCACGTTGCAGGCGTTGGGTACGTAATTCACTTTTTACAAAGTAAAATGGGTTTCTTTTTACTTATTGCCATACCACTTGTAATAATTATCTTACTTGAAATGAAAAATATCGTAATTGTTATTAATGAGATGCGTAGTGATAAAAAGAAAGCCATTGCCGAAAAAGAACAAGCAATTTCTGCCGAACTTGATGAGGCAAAGCGCGTTAAAGCCGAGTTAGAGGCTTTAAAAGCACAGTTAGCGCAAGCACAAGGCGTTCAACCGACCGAACAACCGACGGAAGAAATTCCTACGGAACAACCACCTACACAAACGGTTGAAGAACAAACGGAATAAAATTAAATCACAATAAGTCAATACCTGCTAATAGGTTTTCAGTTTAGGATAATTTGCCTGAGTTACCCTTTTAGGCATAACCTATTACGGATTGAATATAAAAAATATTATAAGGAGAAATTAAAAATGAAGTTAAACAGAAAAAAGACTCTCATTACCAGTTTAGTTGTAATGATTCTTTGTATGGTTTTACTCGCAGGCTCAACCTATGCAGCATTTACCGATACGGCAGAGGCTACCATTAATATCGGTACTGCAGAATTTGATATGGAAGTATATCATAGTGAAGCAGTTGATTCAAAACCAGCAGATAGCGCTATCGCAACGAAAATTAGCGAAGAAACAAAAACTGTAACAATTAATATTAAATTAAGCGGTTGGAAGAATAAGTTTGTTTATTTCAAAGTTGTAAATGCTGGTGATGTAGATTTTTCGGCAAGTGTTGCACACACGTTCGCATATGGCGATAATGGTGATGAAGACCCTGATGTATTCTATAGTATAACTGCGGGTTCGGCAATTCCTGATGCAACGACTGCTGCTGACCTTGATGCAAATCAAGTAGGTAATGTAAGTCTTGGTACTATTGTTCCAGCTAGTGCAGAAACTGGTGTGAAGACGCAATATGTTGCATTAAGACTTTGGTGTGGTGACTTGGAGTCAGGTGTTGATTATAACACTGTAACCATTACCCTTACCTTCAATGCTACTTCTGCTATTGCTTAATTAGCATAATTAAGTGGTAAATAAAAACTAAAAATTAATCGATTAATTTCAGGCAAAAAATTTCTCCCTTTTGGCGCAAGCCAAAAGGGGGCAATCAAAAGGAATAAGTTTTATTATTTATGCCTTTTGTTTGCTTAACAAGGTGATTTTCACCATTACTATACGTTTTTTAAGGGGGTACGGTATGGAAGATTTGCGTCAAAACGTAAATTCAACGGAGCCAACAGCCGATAGCCAACAACTTAATATTTTTAGTAAATCTGCTAAAAAAAGATTATTAGTTTCTATTCTTGCAATTATCGTTTGTTTTTGCGGGATTGCTTCTGCTACTTTCGCTTATTTTAGAGATTCTGCAAATGTTGCGATAGGTATTACTTCTGAAACTTTTAATATTGACTACAACGTTTACGACGTAAATCAACAAACGGATTCTAACGGCAAAGTTACTATTTCCACCACGTACGCTAATTCTTTAGTTGATAAATCGGGTGTTAACCCAACCGTTACTATTCCTGCTAAAGATACTTTCGTTTTTGAACTTACTGCTACTAACCTTTCTAAAGGTGGCGCGCAAGGGTTCTTCTACTTAAAAGACGGCAACACTATTTACTACTCGCACCAAATTGAAGTTGAAAAGAACGACGATAAAGGTACTCCGATGAACGTTATCTTTTATAACGACTCTAATTCGCCTATTACCTTTGAAATTCGTTGTTCTATGGGTACGGTGCCTTATGAAGCAACTAACTTTTTACACGAAGTAGCGAGTGTTAAAAATCTTCAAACTGAAAACTCTGCCGTTGACCCGACTTGTGTTGCGGACGGTACGCGCGTTTGTGATTACTTCAATTGTTCTACTAGTCTAGAATATATTTCTATGCACGCGCACGATTCTACGCCTACCCACACTTTGCGTAAAATGGCTACTTGTACCGAAGATGGTACTTACGCTTACTACACTTGTGGTTGGTGTAAAAATCCGTTTGAAGATAGAAATTGTACCATTTTAATGAAAACTATCGTCGAGAAAGCACTCGGCCATAAAATGTCTACAACTTACACGGTAAATAATTCACAACACTGGTTCGTTTGTGAACGCGATTGTGGTCACACCTGTGCTAATAATCACGGCGGTGGAGATTGTGATTGTCTTGATTCTCCAAGCAAACAAAACCACGACCCTATTTACGAACACGACGAAAATCAACACTGGAAAAAGTGTTCGGTTTGTTCGCATAAGTGGGATATTGCTGACCACACTTATTCAACAACTTGTTCGGGTAATAATACTCACGAATGTACTGATTCTAACTGCCGTCAATCACGCCCTTGTCATAATATGACTTTCACCGGCCTCGTTACCAAAATCTTATGGTCGGATGCTGAACCTACGGCGATAACTGACCGTTCGACCATTTATCTTTGGGACGCTAACGGAAATCAAGCAAAAGATATAAACGGTAATTTAGTATCGCCTACAAATACTGGTTCGCTTACTGTTGAATTACTACCAGGTACTTATTATATCGGCATGCACGAATCTTTCGTTAACAAGTATAAATCTCAATGGATTTATCAAGACGTTAAATTCGTCGTTAATTCCGACGGTAAGATTTACTGGAAAGGTTACGAAGATTGTGCCGAAAGCGAAAGAAATAACTATTTCTTATCGGCAACCTACGGCTCGACAAGCAGTGGTCAAAAAACAACTGACGTTTATAACAAAATTTTATTACCAACTAACATTGCTAATAAAGATAAAGACGCAGGTGTACCTAACCGTGGCAACGCTATAACTTACCACACTAACTGGTACATAGGTGGCTCACCTTCAGCAACCGGTTACACCATTTATTCTACAGAAGGGACTAATGACGGTACGAAAGCGTTATTATTTTCAAAGGCTGCTCTTGATAGCGTAAAGAGTGGTATTGATTATAACGACACCAGTACGGCGCTCGTTTACTCGTTTACTTACACGGGTAAGGCTTTTGATACGGCAAAATATTTCCCAGGCTTTTACGCGTTTGGTGAAGGCGCAGGGAAAACTATTCAATTAGTTCAATGGGGCAATAGATTTACCCTTAAAGACGGTACTAAACAAATAGGTATTTCTAAAGAGCCTATTTGGAGTACTGCTGGTACGCAAACGCGTAATATGAAATTCGTTATCACGCACGACGGATTTGCATTATTCGTGCAAAATCCTGACACGGGATACTATGAACTTATAGGCAGTAAGTGGGAATACGGTTTTGATTTATACGACGGGCTTAAAGCGTTCGGTCTTAACTTTGCTTGCGATACCGCAATCAATGAGAAAGACTGGTATTTTAGCGACTTTAGAATTGAACTTGCAAATTCTATTGAATACCGTATCGACGGTTTAGGGGCAGGTGTAAACGACGCTTTCTGTTTTGAAAGAAATGACGATAATAATCCAAACGATTTGACGTTGCCAGGCTTCAAGCAAGAAAACGGCACTAATAAACAAATGCCTGTAAAGGTAACTTTTAGCAATCACGTTTCAAGTAATGGTAAGATTAGCCAATTAGTTGGTAAAACCGTAACTGTTAGATTAAGACCAGCAGACAGTGATGCTAACGTAGCGTATATCATAAGAAAGGTTTACGTTGACGTTTATGATTCAAACGGTAAACTATTAAAGATTTTTGAAACCGATTATGAAACATTGCCGTCAGATGGTTTAAGTAAAGAAGGCGATTCTATACTGAACATTGTAACGGGGGAATATACCTTAAATGCAGTATATGTAATTCGTCCTATAATTCAACGTGTTGACGTAACGGGCTTTTCAGCGGATTTCACGTTAAGTGGTAAGCGCGCGATTGACCCGTCCGACTTTACTGATGCTGAATATATCAAAATTTTAACCAACAACGGCGTAAATAATATAGAAAGCGTTTTAAAAGACGTTCAATATGTTGACTTTATTGATGGCGAAACGATATATATACGTTCCGCTGGCATTACGCGTGAAGCAACTATTAAAAACGGCAAAATTAGCATTAGTAAGCTTTACGAAGGAGAGTACGAGATAATTGCAAACGGTTATCACGCTTTCTTTACGGTAGAAAAGACGAATAGCGGTTATACTGCAAAATCAACCCCTAACACCATAGGTTTAGGTAGGGGCTGTGAATTTAATTTTGCAAATGGTACTTTAACGGCCACAATGATGTTACAAAAAGACCTTATTGATAGGTATGCTACTAAGAATGATGCGTCAGTTGAGGCTAATTTATTAAACTACGGTTTACTTTTCATTGATATAGGTGATGCATATCCACATTATGACCCAAATACTAACGAAATGACTTGGGGCCCAGCGAATACGGACAAAAACTATAAATTAAATGATGGTGCGTATACATATTTAAAATACGGTGAAGAAGATATCGTATATTTTGAAACAAAAGTATTCTCTCCATTAACGCAAGATGGAATAAATAAAACGTGGTTTGAAGAACAATTAAAATATTACAATCAATTAACAGGGGAAAATAGGCTTGACCTTGGTGGTTTCGTAGTAAGCGTAGTGGAAGACGATATTCGTGAGAGAAAACAAGGCTTTGGTACGCATTTATACTATACGGAAAGTGGGTTTGTATTCAATTTCCGTATGCAAGCCCCTAACTGGAAGGCTTTGCAATTAACCGACAAGCAAGTTTCTAAATTTAGTGATGCAAGTAAAGGCTTAACGCTTGCAGTAGCCATTGATAAAGTTCAAAACAAGATTTACGCACTTTTAGATGATGGTGACGGTAATCTTGTTAAAGTTTTTGAACAAAACGGTGGTGTTGACGGCAATATTTATACTTATAAGAGCATAAATGAAATGTTCTCTAACTTCCCTAAAGACTCCTTGCAAGGAATAATGCTTTCGAGCGAACTTCCTGAAATCGTACTCAAGTCAACTATTGTTGAAAACGTAACGACTAAAGGGGCAACAACCTTTGGTGCTGGCGTAACGACTGGTATGCTTGACGGCAACGGTTATGAAATTATAAGCAAAGAATTTTTAGGCGAATTAAAGATTAGATTTAGGCATAAAGGGCCTTACACCATAAGTGGTTTATACATTAATGGTAGCGAAAACTTAGCAAGTAAAATTGATTCAACGGGCTATTACGTAGACGAGTGTTTTACGGATAGAACGATGGATTTGCGTATTGAATTTAACCAAATAGCATCTAGTGATGGTAAGGTCGTTCCAGTTTTAATATCAAATATAGCAGGTGGTTATATTTGGAAAACTGACGAAAGTATGGACGGCAAAGTCGTATCGGTAATAGACGGTAACGGTAAAAAGATATCATCTTCGGTAATAGACGGTAAGTCGGCGCTTGTAAATATGGTTTACAAGGATGATACGGGTTATTATACTGGTGACGGCACGTACAAACTCCACGTTGACGGTTATTATGACGTACCGTTTACTTTAGATGTAATAAAGACTTCTCAAAGTTTCGACACATACGATTTTTATGATACTCCCGTTAGATTTGAACGTATACTATTTATAGATAACAAAACCGGTGAAGAACCATACGGTGGCGCTGGCGAAAAACAAGGTATAAACGTTAGAACAATGGCACTTGGTAAAAACTCAAGTGGCTATACCTTTACGTCGCGAAATAATAATAGTATACCTTCTGAAAATCATGATAATGGTGAATATTTAATAACCCCTAATACAGTTGATATTGACGACAGTATGTATATTTCATTCAACGGTAGTTTCGTTGTGGAACCGGGCAAATCAGCATACTATCCTGAATTTAACTTTACTTATTTAAACGGTGTAAATTATTGGGGACAGTTTAGAGTATATAACGACGGTGGTAGTGACGGCTTAAACTTTGGTATAAGAGATGAAAACGGCATTCACCCGATTGTTAAAAACATTACGACCAAAACGACGGTTAACTTTACTGCGTTGTTTGAAGTCGGTTTAAGAACGGTTAGATTATGGTTATTTAGTCAAGACTCACCTGAACTTTTTAGTTCTATTAGTTTTGACATTAATTCAAACGTAATACTTAACGGTATACAATTCTATTCAAGATATTCTCAAGGTGGCGCTGGGGAATGGTCTATAACCAACTTTAGAATTAATAGTGGCGCACAGTTCTTTACTGAAGCGGAAGATAGTTCTAAAGACGTGGTTGTAGAATTTGGTGAAAACCCAACGCAACTTTATAAAAACCAAACTATAACTATTTACCCTAAATATAAAGGTGTAACAGTAACGGGTATTTTAGTTGATAATAATCCTAATAAAGCGGTTTCGTTTAAGACTGACCCAATAACGGGCATAGTAACGGCGGAAATTTTCTGTGAAGGTTACGTTACTAATGTAGGCGTAGTTAATAGACACACTATAAAAGTAACCACCACTTCTACCCAAACGGTAGATTTAAACGCAAAAGTTACGGGCAGAATATTAAACGACCATAAAGTTTACGGATATTACGACTTTATAGCAACGAGTAAAGTTGGTAAAAATAATAGTGGTGAACCTGCTACGGCTGCTACGTCTATATTGGTACAACTTACAAACGTAAACGATACAAATAAAACGTATTCTGCTAATCTTGGCACTGATGATAAAGTAACTATACCTGGCGTTCCGGTTGGTACTTATAAAGTGGAAATAATTTATAAGGCCACTAGTGGACAAAAAGATACCAGAAAAGACTGGATGCCAACTATCATAGAAGTTACAGGTGAAGAAATTGGTGGCGATGATATAAAGCATATCGTATTAGGCTATGCAGTATTTGATACTTGGTATAAAGATGTAAACAAGGCTCTTGGTGCTAATGGCAAACAATATGAAAGAGCTGACGTGTATGGCGTAAATAACGACGGGACAATATTATTTCACCATAGTATGGATGATTTATATTTTGAAACCGATGCCACACCGTTTAATAACGTTATATATGCGGAAATGAATATTTACAATCCGTATTATACTAACCCTAACAACGTTTACTTTAAAGCAGGCGTAACGTCCACCACACTTGGTAAGGAAGGGTTTAATAGAAACGAAAGGGGCAACTTTGCGGGTGAATCTGGTGGCACGTGGTTCCAAATAACGGATGGCCTAAATGATGCTTATTTAGGGTTTGGCGGTGTATATGACTACGGTAAATGGCGTTTAAGATTTAGTAACCAGGCTTGGAACCAAGGCGCACCACTTAATGAACAACAATTAGCAAAATTCTCATCAGAAAGTGGGCTTAAAATAGCCGTAGGTATAGTTGGTAAAACCGTGTATACCTTTGTTGACGATGGAACGGGCAAAATGATGCCGTACCTTGCGCCAACGACTTTTGGTGCGCAAAATAACCTTCGTGTAAGAGGTGTTGCTACTAACGTTAGAGATATGACTACTCTGCAAGAAGATATAAATGAAAATAATGCAGACATGCGTGACTTGACACAAGTTTGGGATAAGATTACGGGCTTAAAAGTATCAGACGGGTTTGACCCTGCTGATATTGTGCCACTTGACCTAAAAGTTACTGCTCAAGACTCTGCTGGTAGCAATACTAATAACGGCAAAACTATCGTAGGAGCAACGGTTTCTGGTGGTAGCGTAATCGTAACTGGTAAATACGGTGATAAAATAAGAGTAACCTTTAATGCTGAAAACGGGTATTTCTTAAGTGCATTAAATATCGGTGGTAAAACTTTAACGGGAGATGAATTAAGCACAGCACGTGAAAACGGGTATTTTGACCGTACCGATATTTCAACGAGTAAGGAAACGGCTTACGCAGTTACTGCAACCTTTGCTAAACGTGGTATAATATATATAAGAGATGGTAATGCCACATTTAACAAATCTACGCCTGTAATTTTTGCAGACGGAGTTAGTGGTACAACTAAAGCGACTGTTACGTCGGATGCTAAAGGTGATACAATTACTCTACCGTCATTAGGGCAAGGCCAATACGTAGTAAAAATTGATGGCTATATTTCACAAACCATCCATATAGATGCAAGTGGTATTCCCGATAAGTATATAATTAAGTTCCCAAAAGTTACTGATAATGATGCAATCGGTTATTTTGATGAATTTAATGAACAAACAACGAATGGTTATGTGACTACTGCTGGTAGTAAATACGGTAATAAATTTTATAAAACTTCGGCCGGTGAGGCGCATTACGGCGGTGCAGGCTATCATAGCGATACTGGTATGCAAATGATTACCGGACGTACAGGTAAACTTATCGTCATTAATTTCACTTACAGAGCCTATATTCCTCAAGGTGGTTCACGTTTCTATCCACTGATAGTTTATAAAATTAAAAATTCAGCGGGTAATACGCATTATCACCATGTACAATTCTGTCATTATGATTCTGCCAACCTATTAAAAGATGCCATTACTTATGAGAACGCTGGTTACAACTTTCCTACTCATGGTAATACTTATGAACACGAATATAATATAGACACTACTGTAATAATAAGTGCAGACCACAAGACAATAACTTATTATTTAAACGGCTACGCTATTAATTATACTGCAAAAGATAGACCGATTCGGATTGAAATGACGCAAACAATCACTACGGATAGATGTAATGGTGGTGGTAAAACCTTTGAAGTATTAGGGTTTAGACCTGGATATCAAGGTGAAGGTGGTCGATGGTGTTTTGATAACTTCGTTATGCGCTGGGTTGACCCAAGTAGAATCAACACCGTATACGTAGCACCAGGCTTTGGTGCGGAAATCCCTTCAGTATTTAATGATAAAGACGGGCATTCCACCCCAAGACACATTACTTACCCTAATGGAGATAGGTGGGGTTTATCAAGGTACGACAGCGCTCCAGATAACGGTTTTTATACCGTAGCGGGTAATCCTGATGATAAGTATAAAACGAACGTTGATATTAACCCTAACACAGGTAGCGTACGCGCAGGGGATGGCGCTCTTTGGGGTAGATACTGTTTCGTTTCAACCGCTACTAAAAGTGGTAGTGAGAACACTAATGCGGAACTTTTATTCGTCGTTGTAAAAGACGTAAATTCAAGGGACCCTAATTACTATTATCAAAATGCGACAAACTTATCTAACGCTAACGGAGCGGACGTAAACCACGGCGTAGTATTATTAGATGACGTTAACAAAACGACCTCTGATGACATGTTTTATGAACAGAGCGTTCGTTCGTTTGAAGGCGGTATATCAACCTTTGCGCATCAAAAAGATGAGTTAGTTCTTTTTGCCGGTGATGCCTTTATGGATAATAGAGGGTACTTTAAGGATTTTTACGATAATTCCGCAAAACGCTTTGGCGGTAAAAACGCATATTTAGCGGGCATAGCAGGTTCACAAGCGTCACATTGGAAAATGTGGTCGTATAAACTTATTTATCCGTTTAATCCTAAAGCGGTAGTATTTAATATCGGTACTCACGATATTTTCGACGCTGGTAAAAGTGCTGATGTAGTTACGGCACGCTTAAAAGATTTATTCGGCTCAATACACGTTAATGTACCTAATACTCAAGTTTACTGGTACACTATTACTGCAAGAATAGGTCAAGATGCTGGAAAGGTAACCGCAGTTAATACGGAAATGCTAAAGTGGGCGGCAGATAAGCCTTGGTTTACCGTTATGGATTTATACGGCGCGCTTTCTAACGCAGATGGCTCTCCTAATAAGTCTTGTTATAGGGCTAAAACGGCTGGGGCACTTGATAAGAATGATAATACCAGTGAGCACGGCACTATTGATAGTACGTACTTAAGTGCTAAAGGGTATGATATCATGTACGATTTATTAGTAAACGCCGGCTTAAGTGTTACTGAAAATAACGCTCAATCAGATTATTACACTGGCTCTAAACCTAATACACTTGCCGGTGGTAACTATTATTCGCCACAAAACTTTAGTTATGTGCATAATAAGGAAACCGGCGGTACTATTGACAATATAAATCTAAATGAGAATTATAATACTTGGGGCAAAAAGGCTTTAATCGGTGGGGCTGAAGGTAAATTCTTATTCGTAACGGAGTTCAAGTTTGTATCAAAGGTTGACAGGGCACATATTAATTTCTCGTTCGGTGACCAACTAGCGCAACGTTTTATGTTATTTGATAACAATAGCGATGGCAAATTCCATTACGCTTCTGAAGTCGGTTTAAATACTGCAAATAAAATTGATTATTACAATAGTAGTGATTATTGGCAATATTCCGCTAATGGCACTGTAAAAGTAGCAGTTTTATTTGATGGTATTAACGCGTATATGTTTGGCGTTGGGGCAGATGGCAACTTTAAGTTACAATCAATTATAACTAATATTACGTATACTGACAACGAACACTCTTATCTTGAACACGAGATTGATGATAAGTTCTACGTAGGAAGTGAAAAGTGTGAAGTATATTATCAAAACACTCAACTTGTTAAAACTGACGCGGGGATTAATAAGTTTATTAACACCTTAACTTATTCTGACGATAAAGCCGTAATGCAATATCTAACGAACAATAACAACTCGTTCGTCGGCGTTGCTAATGAAGCCAATAGGTCTATGTTAAAAGAAGATGCTAGCGTAGGCGTCTACTCAGAGTTAGGATATAAACGTCATCGTGGCACGGTGTTCTTTGATATTCCAAAAGTAAGGGCGCGTGGCAAAGATATTAAGAGTTTATTCGTAATCAATAGTACTGATAGCGCATTTACGTTATCCGACGTAGGACATACGTCTACCCGTGACCACGTGTTAGTGTATAACGGCTCTAAAATGATACAGGGTGACTTCGTCTTAACGTTTGATTTTAGTCGTAAATCGCAGGGGTTAGAAGAACTTGAAAACGGGTTTATCTCGATTAACGTTTCTCCGTTCGGTTCGACCAGAGCTTGGCGTGACGCGCACTTGTTCTATCAAAAAAATCAAGGTGATGTTGGTAGTGATACCCCTTACGATACGTTTAACTTTAACACGGCGTCAAATAATAGGCAACAGGTTGTAAACCACTCGTACGGCGCGCCTAATTATATGGCATTTGACCCTAATATTACGGAATTAAAAGCGTATATCGTTAAGACTGAACGCACTGTATATCTTGCGTACTCGCTTGAATACAACGGTAGAACGTTTGTTTATAGCGTTTCGTATAATTACGTGCCGGATATTATGAGAAAATCAACAGTTTGGCTTGCCGTTGAAAATATTACGGTTGAGTTATCTAACTTTAAGATGTCGCAAAACCCTAACGACGTTCAAAAGGTGATTGACTTTGTTAACATTTAATCGTTAACTAAACAAATTATAACTTAAAAGCCTTTTCAATTAAGAAAAGGCTTTTTTGTTTGGCTTTATCATTTATTTTGCTCTTAAACACTTGAAATTTTTGCCGTTTTTATGGTAAAATATTCCTATATCATTTAAGAAGGTTTACTATGGAAAATAAAACTGTTTACGACGTTTTAAAAGAACGTGGCTTTATTAAACAAACTATTTTTGATGAAGATTTGCAAAAAATGCTCAAAGATGAAAAAATTAAGTTCTACGTTGGATTTGACCCAACGGCTGATAGTCTTCATATCGGGCATTATATTCCTATTATGGCTATGGCGTGGATGCAAAAGTTCGGCCACACGCCTATCGCGCTTTTCGGTGGTGGTACTGGTATGATTGGCGACCCGTCTGGTCGTAGCGATATGCGTCAAATGATGACGAAGGAAATTATTTCGCATAATATTGACTGTTTCAAAAATCAAATGTCGCGCTTTATTACTTTCGATGGCGAAAACCCTGCTATTATCGCTAATAACGCTGATTGGCTTTTAGCGCTTAATTACGTTGACTTTTTACGCGATATCGGCGTGCATTTTTCCGTTAATAAAATGCTCACCGCGGAATGTTTTAAACAAAGAATGGAAAAGGGTTTAACTTTCTTTGAATTTAACTATATGCTTATGCAAGGTTACGACTTTTTGTACCTTAACCAAAAGTATGGTTGTAAACTTCAAGTCGGTGGCGACGACCAATGGTCGAATATGCTCGCCGGTGTTGATTTAATTCGTAAAAAACAACAAACCCCTGCGTTTTGCTTAACTTGTACGCTTTTACTTAACAGCGAAGGCAAGAAAATGGGCAAGACTCAAAAGGGCGCTTTATGGCTTGATGAAAATAAGTGCTCGGTTTACGATTTCTATCAATATTTTAGAAACGTTGAAGACGTTAAAGTTGCTGAATGTATGCGTCTTTTAACCTTTATGGATATGGACGAAATTGCCTCGCTTACTGCTTACAACGACGAGCGTATGAACGTGGCAAAAGAACGCCTTGCTTTTGAAGTTACTAAACTCGTTCACGGCGAAGAAAAGGCTATCTCAGCGCAAAAACAAGCGCGTGCAGCGTTTGGTGGTAATATCGAAGATATGCAAACTGTTGAAGTAGAAAACGGCCTTTCGGTTGCTGATATTTTAGTGTTAGCAGGCTTTGCTAAATCAAAAAGCGACGCACGTCGCTTAATTGAGGCTGGCTCTGTTTCCGTTAACGAAATTAAAATTCTTGGCGCGTTTGATAAAGTTCCTGACGGCGTTGGCGCTGAATTTGTTCTTCACAAGGGCAAGAAAAACCATATTAAAGTTATCGTTAAATAATTTGACGGCGGAGTTTTCCGCCGTTTATCGTATATGAAAAAACTATCATTTTTAACCGTCGACGGTGAGTTTTCTTATACCACCGTCATTGAAAAATCTAAATTTATTTGCTACCTTAAACACGTTGAGTCGGAAGACGACGCGCGTTCGTTTATCGCGCAAATTAAGAAAAAACACTTCGACGCTACGCATAATTGTTCGGCGTTTATCGCTGACGCTAACGGCACGATTTCGCGTTTTTCCGACGACGGTGAGCCACAAGGAACGGCTGGATTTCCTATGCTTGACGCGCTTACTAAAAGGGAAATTTTTGAAGTTTGCGCCGTTGTCACCCGTTATTTTGGTGGAATAAAACTTGGCGCAGGAGGGCTTGTTAGGGCATATTCCGGCGCAGTTACTTCGGCGCTTGATAACGCTAAAATCGTTGAAAAACGGCTTGTTGAGAGGGTTAAAGTAGTCGTTGGATTTGATAAATATTCTATCCTTTTACGCCTTGAAAATAGCGACGCTATTATTGTTGATAGAGAATTTTCTAACGAAGTTGCCGTAACCTTTGCCGTTAAAAAATCGGCAGTTGAAAGTTTTATCGCTAACCTAACTGAAACTTTTTTAGGCAAAATAAATTACGAATTATGTGGCGAAGAATACGCGCTTTTAAAGGTGTGATATGGCTATTATAACTGAAATTTCCGTACAAAAAAAGAATAAAAACCGTTCTAATATTTACCTTGATAACGAGTTTTATTGTGGGCTTGAAAATATAACCGTGGTTCAATTTCGCTTAACCGTTGGCACTGAAATTAGTAAAGATACGCTTGAAAACGCTCAATTCGAAAGCGAAAAGGAACAAGCGCTAACAAAAGCCGTTGGGTATATTTCACGCGCGCAAAAAAGTAAAAGGCAAATTAAAGACTATTTAATAAATAAAGGCTATCTTGAAAAGGTCGTTAATTATTCTATCGATAAACTTATCGAATACGGCTATATTGACGATTTAGAGTATTGTAAATCGTTTATTCGCGCGCATAAAAACAGTAAAGGTAAAAAGGCGATTGAGCGCGACCTTAAACTAAAAGGTATTGATTTTAATTTAGTTGAAAAGGCGCTTGACGAAGAATTGAATTCGCAAAACGACGCCGTGATTACTATTGCCGAAAGGTATATGAGAAACAGGGAAAAAAACAAAGAAAATTTTGCTAAACTTTATAGGTATATTTTATCGAAAGGTTTTGATTATGAGCAAGCGTCACTTGCCGTTGCTCATTTTAAGGGTGATGAGTTTTGAAAAGAGTTTTGACTGCGGACGAAATGCGTTTCGCCGATAAATACACGATAGAAAAGTTAGGCGTGCCGGAAGATGTTTTAGTCGAAAGGGCAGGGCTCGCCGTAGCGGAAGAAATATTTTCGCGCTATAAAGGTGGTAGAGTTTTAGTCGTTATAGGAAAAGGAAATAACGGTGCGGACGGCAAAGTCGTTGCGCGTTTACTTAGTGAAAAGCACGGCTTTTTAGTTAGCGTTATGGACGCTTTTTCGGACGATATAAGCGTACTTGATAATGAGTTCGACATAATTATCGATTGTATCTTCGGCACGGGATTAAAACGCGCCGTAGAAGGTAAAATTGCCGATATTATTGATAAAATCAATAAAAAAACTTGCGTTAAAATTGCTTGCGATATAGCAAGTGGAATTGACGGCAATACAGGCAAAGTTTTAGGTACGGCAATTAAAGCCGATTTAACTATTGCAATCGGTGAACTTAAAACGGGACATTTTTTTAATGACGGCAAAGAGTATTCGGGCAAAGTCGTTAATAAAGATATAGGCATTTCCGTTTGGGGCGAAGATTACCCACTTATTTTAGAAGATTGCGATATAAAAGAGTATTTTCCTAAACGCAAAGAGAATACGCATAAAGGTACTTACGGCAAATGCGCTATTATAGGTGGCTCAAAGGAATATTTTGGTGCACCACTTTTATCGCTTTCGGCATTGACATCGTATAGAGTAGGGGTTGGGTATTCGTATTTAATAGTTCCTAAAAGTTTGTATTCAATATACGCAGGCTTAAACCCCGAGTGCGTGCTTAATTTTCTTAACGACGACGGCAATAATTTTATTTTAGATACCCTTGCGCTTGATAAACTTTTTACGCTTGACGCTATTGCTTTCGGCACGGGTGTTGGAGTTACGCAAGGCGTGCATCAAACGCTTAAATATATTATTCAAAATTATAGTGGTAAACTCTTAATTGATGCCGACGGACTTAACGCTTTAGCAAAGTTTGGCACGGATGTTTTATACGATAAAAAATGTCAAATCGTTTTAACACCACATATAAAAGAGTTTTCGCGCCTTTCGGGGCTTACTGTACAAGAAATTTTACAAAACCCTATATGCGTAGCCCGTGATTTTGCTAAAAAATACGGTGTTACGATAGTTCTTAAAAACGCCGTTTCCGTTATCACTAATGGGGAAGAAACCTATATAAATTCAACTGGTACGCCAGCGCTTGCAAAGGCTGGCAGTGGGGATTTATTGACGGGGTTAACGGTTGGATTACTTGCAACTAACGACTGTATAAGTTCTGCTAAAATCGGCGCGTACTTGTTTGGTAGAGCAGGCGAATTAACGGCAAAAGAACTTGGCGAATATTCCGTAACAGCCACCGAAGTATCAAAAAATATCGGCAAGATAGTTTTAGGGCTGTAAAAATAAATAATAAAACCTATATAAAAATGGTTGACAATAATTTATAAAAGGTGTAATATAGTTATGCAAAGCGAAAGTAACCCTTTCCACCGCGCACAAGTAGGTAGCGTCGGTTCAATAACTTAACGCCTTTTAGGTGTGTTTTTATGAGTTATTCGGGGTGCATTTGCTTGCACCCCGTTTTTTTGTCGGATTTTAGGTTAGCCTAAATCAAATAATATAAGGAAGTATACTATTATCAAAAAAGAACATCAAATTAACGAAGAAATTAGGGATAGAGAAGTTCGCCTTATCGGTGATACCGGTGAACAACTTGGCGTAATGCCTACGCGTGAAGCACTTGCTATTGCGGAAGAAAAGGAATTAGACCTTGTTAAAATTTCGCCGAACGCTAATCCCCCTGTTTGTAAACTTATCAATTATGGTAAGTACATGTTCGAATTGGCAAAAAAGGAAAAAGAATCCAAGAAGAATCAAAAAGTATTGGAAATTAAAGAAATTTGGCTTTCAATGACTATTGACGTAGGCGACTTAAACGTTAAGGCTAAACAATGCCGTAAGTTTTTAGAAGCCGGCAATAAAGTTAAAGTTTCAATAAGAATGCGCGGTCGTCAAATGGCGCACGCGAATTTGAGCGTTGACGTTATGAATAGATTTTTCGAAATCGTTAAAGACGTCGGTGTTATGGAAAAGAAACCGCTTACCGAAGGTAGAAACGTGTGGATGATGCTCGCGTCGATACCACAAGATAAGCGTAACTGATAAAAAAATATACAGGAGGGCACAATTATGCCGAAAATGAAAACCAAAAGCGGTGCTAAAAAGCGTTTCAGAGTAACTGCAACGGGCAAAATCAAAAGAGCACACGCTGGTAAAAACCACATCTTAACCAAAAAATCAAGAAAGAGAAAGAACAACCTTTGCGACGGCGCTTACGTAGACGCAGGTCAGCAAAAGACTATCAAGACCTTAATCTACAATAAGTAATCGGAGGAGTGAATTATGCGTATTAAAAGAGCAGTTAACGGCGTTAAAAAACGCAGAAAAATATTAAAATTAGCAAAAGGCTATTTCGGTGGCAAGAGCAAGAGATATAGAGTTGCTCGTGAAGCCGTTATGAAGTCACAAATGTATGCTTACATTGGTAGAAAGTTAAGAAAAAGAGATTTCCGTTCTCTTTGGATTGCAAGAATCAATGCAGCATGCCGTATGAACGGTTTATCTTATTCTAAGTTCATGTTCGGTCTTAAAAATGCAGGTGTTACCCTTAACAGAAAAGTTTTAGCAGATATCGCTGTAAATGATGCTGCTGCTTTCACTGCACTTACCGAAACCGCTAAAGCAAACCTTAAATAAGTTTTAGACGATTAAAGTTTAGAGCCTACTTTTTCAGTAGGCTCTATTTGGTAAAAAAATGATTGAATCTAAACAAAACGAACGCGTTAAAAAAATTCGCTCCTTGTTCAATAAAAAATTTCGCACGGAATATTCTTTATTCGTTGCAGAAGGGGTTAAACCGGTTAGTGAGGCGCTTATTTCTAACGCTGGCGTAGTGACCGTTTTCGGCACGGAAAAAGCCCTTTTAGAAGTTGAATCTTTAGGCGCGTCCTTTTCCGGCGTTGAAGTTTTGACCGTTACCGACGCTGTTTATAAATCCGTTTCGGATGAAGTTTCGCCACAAGGCGTTCTTGCCGTTATTAAAATGCCCGATTTATCACCAGTTAAAACGGAGGGGAAATGTCTTTTATTAGACGGCGTTTCCGACCCTGGTAATATGGGCACTATTATTCGCACGGCTGCTGCGTCTGGATTTAATCAAATTTACTGCATTAACACCGTTGACCCGTTTGCACCAAAAACCGTCAGAAGTAGTATGAGTGGTATTTTTAAGGTGAAAATTTATTCGGGTGAGCGTCAAGAAATTTTAAAATCCATAGATACGCCCCTTATCGTTGCGTCTATGGAAGGGGTAAACGCGTTTTCGTTTACTTCGCCCGAAAAGTTTTGTTTGGTTATCGGGAACGAAGCCAACGGCGTTTCGGATTTCGTTAAAAATAAGGCGGATTACACCGTTTCTATTCCTATGCAAAATGGGGTGGAAAGTTTAAATGCAGGCGTTTCGGCAGGTATACTTATGTACCTACTCGGCGTCAAATAATTTGCGTTTAAAATCCGCTAACACAATTATAAGGAGAAATTTATGTCAGGACATTCACACGCAGCGAACGTCGCTAAAAAGAAAGAAAAAAATGCTGCAATCAAAGGCAAAATTTATACTAAAATCGGTAGGGAATTAGCAGTTGCTGCAAAGCAAGGTAGCGACCCTAATACCAACTCTAAACTTGCCGATGCTATTGCAAAAGCAAAGTCGGTTAATATGCCGAAAGATAATATTGAACGCTGTATCGCAAAAGCAGCAGGTGAACTTTCGGGCGCTGATTACGAAGAACTCACCTACGAAGGTTACGGCCCTAACGGTAGCGCTATTATCGTTAAAACCTTAACCGATAACAAAAATAGAACCGTTGACTTCGTTAGAACTGCTATGCGTAAGCACGGTGGCCAACTTGGTAACGCAGGTTGCGTATCGTTCACGTTTGCTAACACTGGTGTTATCGTCGTTGAAAGAACCGTTGACCTTGATGAAGATACCGTTATCGAATATGCGTTAGATGCTGGTGCTGACGACGTTATTACCGAAGATGATGCTTTCGTTGTAAATACTTCGCCTGCTAACTTTTCGGACGTTAGAAAATATCTTGAAGAAAAAGGTCTTAACTTTTTCAGCGCAGGTGTTGAAATGGTTCCACAAAATAAAATTACTCTTGACGGTGATGCGCTTGTTAAGTTCAACAAACTTATCGACGCGTTAGAAGACCTTGACGACGTTCAAGACGTATATCACAACGTTGATTTACCAGATGACGACGAAGAAGAATAATTTTAATAATCACGAATA
>JAGCMG010000033.1 GCA_017646555.1 Clostridia bacterium
CAAAGTTCGTGTACGAAAAAATCTTTAAGTTTTACACCCAAAAACAATGGGGATTAAAACCCGAAGATATGGACGGGTTAGTTACTGCAAGAGTGCCCGTTTATATTTCTTACGAAGATAATTATTTTACCGACGAATATCAGTTTCAACCGAAAAACGGCTTTACTTCGTTAATTGAAAATATGCTTAATCACGATAATATTACCGTTAAACTTTCGGTTGACGCGCTTAAATTTATAAGCATTGATGATGAGCAAATTTTATTAGACGGTAAACCTTTTAACGGACAAGTAGTTTATACCGGTCAACTTGACGAATTATTTAATTATAAATTTGGCAAACTCCCCTATCGTTCGCTTGAATTTGATTTTAAGACGTTACCTGTTTCTTCCTATCAAAAATCGGCTGTTATCAATTACACGACAAGCGAAAATTACACAAGAATTTCAGAATTCACTAAATTCACTTGCCCTAAAAAAGATAACACGGTAATAGTGTACGAATACAGTAAAAACTGTGAAGAAAATGATATTCCGTACTACCCTGTTTTAACTGAAAATGGTAAAAATGCCTATATACGCTATGCGCGATTAGCAAAAAATATTAAAAATTTACACTTACTTGGTAGGCTTGCCGACTATAAGTATTATAACATTGATTCAGCCGTTTTAAACGCTTTAAAATTAGCACAAAATTTATGTAAAGGTTAATTATGGAAAAATTAAAAATCGCCGAAACGCTTGATACCTTTTACCCTGGTATTGACGGGCCAACTTTCGTAGTTAAAAACTATGCCGAAAATTTAATAAAAGACCACGACTGCGAAGTCTTCGTTCCTAAAACTAAAAAGAGTTTAAAGTATAAAGATAATCATCCTTTTAAGGTGGTTAGGTGTACTTCTTGGTTAGGTTTTGAGGGTTATCGCAACGCTATGCCCTGGTTTGATAAGAGTTTTAAAAAATATTTTAAAGAAAAAAACTTTGACGTTATTCACACGCACTCACCACTCAATATGGGGAAATTTTCCGTTGAGCAAGGCAAAAAATTAAAAATTCCAACGATTATTACTTTGCACACCAAATTTAAGGACGATTTCAATCGCGTTTTACACGGTTTTAAGCCGTTAGTTAATTTTATGATGCGTAGAATTATGCGCGTTATAAATTCAGCCGATAGCGTTTGGACGGTCAACGACGCATCTAAAAAAGTTTTAAGAGATTACGGCTATAAAGGCGATATCGTCGTCGTTAGAAACGGGACAGACTACACTTACCCTATAAACGATACTGAACTTACTCAAAAAGTAAACTCTATTCATAATCTATCGGGTAAGAAAAACGTCTTTTTATTCGTTGGAAGAATTGCAATGTATAAAAACTTAAAACTTATAATCGACGCACTTAAAATATTAGCTGATGACGGCATTGAATTTACAATGATTTTCGTTGGTGGTGGATTTGATTACGACGAACTCGTTAATTATACGAACAAGAAAAATTTAACCGACAAAGTCATTTTTACAGGACCTATTCGCGACCGTGAACTTTTACAAGGTTATTATTTAAGAAGTGATTTGTTTTTATTCCCGTCAACTTTTGACACAAGTTCGTTAGTACCGATTGAGGCGGCGGCGCATAAGTTACCCGTTCTTTTAATAGAAGGCTCTGACACTGCTGAAAATATAGTAGATAACTATAACGGCTTTTTATCAAAAGAAAATGCTAATTGCTACGCTGAAAAAATTAAAACTTTAATTAGTTCACCTAATAAATTAAAAGAAGTCGGCATAACTGCCTCTAAAACTATTTATCGAACTTGGGAAGACGTAACTAACGACGTTATTAAAGAATATAAAAAAGTTATACTTGATTATAAAAACCGTTAAAAAAGCACCGCAAAACGCGGTGCTTTATTTTTATACTATTTACTTTTGATGGCACTTATCTTTCATAGCGCAGTGTTCGCAACCACAGCCACAAGACGATTTTCCTTTCTTTTTGGCGCGAATTGACGCTACCGTTATAACTGAAATCAGTCCAACAATGAAAATTAATAAAATAATTGAACCTAAATTTTCTATAATCCAAATCATAATTTTACCTTTTATTTAATGTTTTTCTTTTTAGGATAAACGATAAAAGTAATAATTGCTATAAGCGCGATAAACGCTAAAACGACTTGTAAAACGCCCCAAAATCCAACTACTAAACCAGAAAATAACAATGTTAAATGATATACGACAAAGGATGAAAAATATGCTAAAACGCATTGATAAGTAATCGCAAATGCCGTCCACTTAGCGCTATTCATTTCGCGCTTTATTGCGCCCATAGCGGCAAAGCACGGTGCGCAAAGTAAATTAAATATCATAAACGATAAACCACTTGCAACGGTGTAAGCCGTGCCAACGCCCGTAGCGCCGTATAGGATTGATAATGAACCAACTATGTTTTCCTTTGCGACAAGCCCAGTTATAGTTGAAACAGCACTTTGCCAGTTACCAAAACCAAGTGGATAGAAAATCCAAGCAATACCCCTACCAACGTATGATAATAAACTTCTATTGATTTCAAGTTCGGAAAGCATACCGAACGCGCCGTTAGCCTTAAAGCCAAAGTACGATAAAAACCAAATAAGTACGGACGATATTAAAATAATCGTACCTGCTTTTTTGATAAACGACCAACCACGCTCCCAAGTGTTTCTTAATATCGAACTAATTGTCGGCATATGATATTCAGGAAGTTCCATAACGAAAGGTGCAACTTCCCCACTAAACATTTTGGTCTTTTTTAGGAATAAACCCGTTAAAATTACGGCAAAAATACCTACGAAATACGCAAGTGGCGCAACCCACCAAGCGCCACCGAAAATCGCGCTTGCAATCAGCGCTATAAACGGTAATTTTGCGCTACACGGAATAAACGAAGTGCTTATTACAGTCATTCGTCTATCGCGTTCGTTTTCAATCGTACGGCTTGCCATAATCCCCGGTACGCTACAACCCGTTCCAACGAGTAATGGAATAAACGATTTGCCCGATAAACCGAATTTTCTAAAAAGTTTATCTAATACGAAAGCAATTCTCGACATATATCCACACGCTTCTAAAAAAGAAAGCAAGATAAAAAGCACGAATATTTGTGGAACAAAGCCTAAAACAGCACCTACGCCAGCCACTATTCCGTCTAAAATTAAACTTTCAAGCCAAGCCCAACAATTTATTGCGTTAAGCCCTTTTGCTATTAAAACCGGAATACCGTCTACCCATACTTTTGAGCCAAATAGATAAAAACCGTCACCAAAAAGCCCGTCGTTTGCCCAGTCCGTTGCCCAAGTGCCTACCGTTGTTACCGATATAAAATATACCGAAAACATAATTAAAGCAAAAATCGGCAAAGCCCAAATTCTATTCGTTACGACTTTATCTATTTTATCTGAAACCGATAACTTGTCGGGGTCTTTTTTTTCAAGTACGCCCGATAGAACCCTTTCAACATAAAGATATCTTTCGTTGGTTATTATGCTTTCAGCATCATCATCTAAGCGTTCTTCCGTCTTTTTTATATCTTCTTCAATATGTAACAAAACTTCTGGGTCAATATTTAAGTCGTCAAGCACCTTTTTATCGCGTTCAAAAATTTTAATTGCGTACCAGCGTTGTTTTTCTTCAGGCATATCGTGAATTACTGCTTCTTCGATATGCGCTAAAGTATGCTCTACTTCCCCACTGAATAAATGTGACGGAACACGGTATTTTTTTTCTTTTGCGATTTTGATAACTTCGTCGGCGGCTATTTGAATATTTTCACCCTTTAATGCCGAAATCTCAACCACCGTACAGCCTAATTTTTTTGAAAGCCCTTTGGTATCAAGTTTATCGCCACGCTTTTTTACAGCGTCCATCATATTGATTGCTACAACTACCGGAATACCCGTTTCCATAAGTTGCGTGGTTAAATATAAGTTTCTTTCAATGTTAGTTCCGTCTACGATATTCAATATCGCGTCTGGTGCTTCGCCTAATAAGTAGTTACGCGCAACTACTTCTTCCATAGTGTACGGCGATAACGAATATATACCTGGTAAGTCAACAAAAGTTACTTCGGGATTTTTCTTTAATTTGCCTTCCTTTTTCTCTACCGTAACCCCCGGCCAATTCCCAACGAATTGATTAAGCCCCGTTAAAGCGTTAAAAAGCGTAGTTTTACCACTGTTCGGGTTGCCTGCAAGTGCAATTTTTAATTCCATACTATTCCACCTCTACCATACCCGCGTCGTCCTTTCTAATAGAAAGTTCATAGCCACGAACACGCAATTCAATAGGGTCGCCAAGTGGTGCAACCTTTCTAACTAATATAGTTGCGCCCTTAGTTATGCCCATATCCATTATTCTACGCTTAACAGCCCCTTCACCGTGAAGTTTTTTTACAACGGCAGTCTTTCCAATTTTAACTTCTTTTAAAGTTTTCATTATTTTCTCCAATTTTAGTTAGCATATGCTAACCGATTGCGATTAAAAACAAGTTAGCGACTGCTAACTATGATTTATTATATGATTTTTTTATTGTGATGTCAACTATTTTTTTGCGTTTTTTGCGAAAAAAATCGACTTTTTTTATTGTCTTTTGTTTTCAAAGGGCTTGAAAAAAATTTTATTAAATGTTATAATGATATTATCAAATTTTTAGGTGTAAAAATGGCTATTCAAGAATCGGGTGAAATGTATTTAGAATCGATTTTAGAACTTTCGTCAATTAAAGAAAAGGTTCGTTCGATTGATATAAGCGAATATATGAATTACTCAAAGCCAAGCGTTTCGCGCGCAATGGGCATATTAAAATCGGGTGGATTTATTGATATTGACGACGGTGGATTTATTACTCTTACTAAAAAAGGCAAGTCCGTTGCTGAAAAAATTTCCGAAAGGCATCGTATTATCACCGATTTTTTAATTAAACTTGGCGTTGATAAAAAAACTGCTACTTGTGACGCTTGTAAGATTGAACACCATATTAGCGACGAATCTTTTAACGCATTAAAAGCGCATATAGATAATTTGTAATTTTAACTTAAAATTTTGCATAAAAAAACGGTCGAGTTTCGACCGTTTTTTAATTTCAAAGCATGTTGACCGTTAACTGTTAGTCCTTGTTTAATTCTTCATTAAAAGCGTTCATAATAACGCTCTTAATTTGTTCGCGCGTTTCGGTATTTATTGGATGAGCAATGTCTTTATGTTCACCCTCACTGCTTTTTCTCGACGGCATTGCAACGAAGTGACCGTCTGCGCCTTCAATAACCTTGATATCGTGTACTACGAACGCGTTATCAATGGTAATTGATGCCACCGCTTTTAGTTTGCTATCGTCCCTTTTAACGATGCGCACTCTTACGTCTGTGATATTCATATCCTTCCCCTTATTACACCCCTTTCGGTATTTATTACATTTTAGCATAAAATTAGCCTATTTTCAACAATTTTTCGCTATTTTTTAATATTTTTTGCACATTTTAACACATTTCTTAAATTTTGCATATACTAAAATATGACTAAAAATTCACTATTTTGCAAGGGAAAATCATACTTTTTTATCGGTATAGGAGGGGTCAATATGAGTGCCCTTGCCATGCACTTAAAACGGCAAGATTTTTACGTTTTTGGCTCTGATATCGCTAAAAATGAGTTCGTTTTCAAACTTCAACAAGAAAATATAAAAATTTTCGACCACCATAGTCCTGAAAATGTTGTCGGTGCTGACGTTGTCGTTTATAACTCTGCTATCCCCGAAAATTCGCCCGAATTAGTTGAAGCAAAACGGCGCAATTTAACGATAATTAAACGAAGTGAACTGTTAAACGAAGTACTTTCAAATTATAAAAATGTAATCGCTATTTCCGGTACGCACGGTAAAACCACGACCACTGCTATGATTGCTGAAATATTTTTAAAAACTAAACCCATTACGGCTTTCGTCGGTGGTGAAAGTTATTCGTTTGGAAATTTTAATTACGCTACAAGTGATACGGCTATTACTGAAGCGTGTGAATTTGAAAAAAATCTATTAGATATTCACCCCACAGTATCCGTTATATTAAACCTTGACCGTGACCATTTAGACACTTATCAAAACAAAGAAGAAATGGTTGAAACCTTTGCGCGCTTTTCTAATAATTCAATTAAAATCGTCAATAAAAGCGATAGCGCTTGCTTACCCTTAAAAGCCGATATAACTTTTGGTTTTGATACAAAGTGTAACTTTTACGCTAAAAATATTATCGAAACTAAATACGGTATAAGTTTTTCGGTTTTTAAAAACGGAAAAAGTTTAGGAAAAATCAAACTTAAATTAAACGGCAAACACAACGCCTTAAACGCCCTTAGTGCAATTGCAGTTGCAGACTTATACGATTTACCGTTAAAAACCGTAAAATCGGCCCTAAAGGATTTTAAAGGCGTAAAACGACGCAACGAATTTATCGGTCAAATAAACAAATGTGATTTTTACGCCGATTACGCGCATCACCCAACTGAAATTAGCGTGAGCCTAAATGCGTTAAGAAAAAAACTAAAAGGCAAAACTTTAATAATATTTCAACCACATACTTATTCGCGAACAAAATTTTTACTTAACGAATTCGTTGATAGTTTAAATTGTGGTTTAGATATTGCTATATATAAAACCTA